>JBCAXI010000311.1:0-3721 GCA_038534175.1 Planctomycetota bacterium
CATCGCGATGTACCACCAGCCCTCGTGCTGGTCGATCGAGTACACCCGCGCGATGCACGGGTGGTCCAGCGAAGCCGCGGATCTCGCCTCAAGCAAAAACCGCCCGACCGACTCGGCCTCGCTCGCGCCCTTGATCCGCTTCCGCAACACCTTCAACGCCGCGATGCGCTGCAGGTTCACGTCCTCCACCTGGTACACCGCGCCCATCGAGCCCAACCCGAGCACGCCCGTGATGCGGAAAGGCCCCAGGCGACGACCGATCACGCCACGATCGGGCGGCCTCGAACTCCTCAAACCAGACGAGCCCTCATCCGCCGCCCGCGGGCTTTCGCGCGCCGCCCGGTGCTCTGGTGCCACCGTGTCCGCCAGACCAATGTGCGTCCGCTCCCCCGCGTCGCCCCCATCGAGCTCGGTGAAGGCGGCGTCCGGCGCGAGGCTCTCCTCAAACGCGTTCGGATCATCGAGTCCTGTTCGAGCAAGATCCACGAGCCACCACGCTCCGTGTCTGGGGGTGCGTCCGCGTCCTGCTCTCCATTCTAGAGCCGAACGCCCGAGACGGCCCAGACACTTCTCGAGCCAGACCAGCGCGACGCACGATCTCTCGCAACTCGTCGATGCGCCTCATCGACGTACCATGCCCCCCGTGCCCACCTCAACCGTCGAAGACTACGCCAAGGTGATCTACGCGCTGCAGCAAGACGCCCCCACCGGCGAGGCGACCGTCGTCCGCATCGCCGCGACACTCGGCGTCACCAAGGGAAGCGTCACCTCCATGGTCCGCAAGCTGCGCGACGCGGGCCTCGTCGACGCCGAACGCTACGGCGGCATCATCCTCACCCCAACCGGCGAGCGTCTCGCGCTCGACGTCATCCGCCGCCACCGCCTGATCGAGGTCTTCCTCGTAGAGGTCCTCGGGTTCGACTGGAGCGAGGTGCACGAGGAGGCCGAGCGCCTCGAGCACGCCATGTCCGGCAAGCTGCTCGATCGCCTCGACGAGTTTCTCGGGCGCCCCGCGATCGATCCTCACGGCGACCCCATCCCCGACGCAAAGGGACGCATCGCCGACCGCACCGGCGAGCCGCTCGACCAACTCGAACGGGGCACCCGCTGCCTCGTCGCCAGCGTCGGAGACCAAGACCCCGCCTTTCTCGACTTCGCCGGGCGCCACGGCCTCCGCCCGGGCGTCCGCGTCAGCATCGTCGACGTCACGCCCGAGGCCGAGTCGATGCAAATCAAGGCCCACCGGGCCTCGCCCGTGAGCCTCTCGTTCGCCGCCGCCCGCAAAATCCTCGTCACCCGCACCGACGCGTGACGACCTTTCACAAATTGTTTGACTAATCCAACTTTTCTGATTACCGTTCCGACACAACCCCACGTGCCGGAGCCATCCTTTGCGAACCCCGTCTATTCAACGAATCGTCCTCGCGGCGCTGATCGCGCTGGCCTCGTCCCCGCTCGCCGGCTGCGCCGAACAAGCTGGCGGCGCCGACGCCGTGAACAACACCGAGTCAGAGCGAACACGCATCGTCGCTACCACGGGCATGGTCGCCGACATCGCGCGGGCCGTCGCGGGCGATCGCGCCGAGGTCGACGTGCTGATCGGCGCCGGCCTCGACCCCCACCTCTACAAGCCCACTCGCACCGACGTGCAACGCCTGCTCGACGCAGACGCCATCTTCTACAACGGCCTCCTTCTCGAGGGAAAGTTGACCGACGCCCTCACCCGCGCCGAGGGCGCGGGCAAGCCCGCCGTTGCTGTCGCCGAACGCATCGACCCCGAGACGCTGATCGAGCTCGAGGGCGAGCCCGACCCCCACGTCTGGATGGATCCCGAGGCATGGTCTCAGACAATCGATGTCGTGAGGGCGTCGCTCGCCGAGATCGACCCTGATGGCGCGAGCGTGTACGAAACCAACGCCGCCGAATACCAGCGTCGGCTCGAAGAGCTCGACGCCTACGCCATCGAGACGCTCGGCAGCGTGCCCGAGTCCCAGCGAGTCCTCGTCACCGCGCACGACGCGTTCAATTACTTCGGACGCAAGTATGGCTTCGAGGTCGTCGGCATCCAGGGCATCTCGACCGAATCCGAGGCGGGCGTGCTCGACATCGAGCGGCTAGTCAATCTGCTTGTCGAGCGCTCCATTGCCGCCGTCTTTGTCGAGTCGACCGTCTCCGAGCGCAACGTCGCTGCGCTCATCGCCGGCGCCGAGAGCCGAGGGCACACCGTCGCCATCGGCGGCGAGCTGTTCAGCGACGCGATGGGCGAGTTCGGCTCCTACGAGGGCACGTACATCGGCATGATCGACCACAACGCCACCACCATCGCCCGCGCGCTCGGCGGCGACGCCCCAAGCGGAGGCATGCAGGACAGGCTCGCGCGATGACCACCACGCCCGCGGCCACGCCCCACGCCACACCCCTCGCGCCGCGCGAAGACCTCACCCATCGACCCGAGCACTCGCCTAGCAGCCCACTCTCGGTCCACGCGATGACCGTCGCGTACGACCGTAAGCCGGTGCTCTGGGACGTCGACTACGACGCGCCCCCGGGCAAACTCATCGCGATCGTCGGGCCCAACGGCGCCGGCAAGAGCACACTCATCAAGGCCTGCCTCGGCCTGGCGCCCCGCGCCGCGGGCGTCGTTGAGTTCTGGGGCGGCTCGTACGCCAGCGCTCGCGCTCGCGTCGGCTACGTCCCGCAGCGCGAGAGCGTCGACTGGGACTTCCCCGTTTCCGCGCTCGACGTCGCGTGCATGGGCCGATACCGCGCCATCGGATGGTGCCGTCCCATCTCGCGTCGACACAAGGCCGCCGCGATGGAGTGTCTCGATCGCGTTGGGCTCGCCGACCACGCGCGCCGACAGATCGGGCGTCTCTCGGGCGGCCAGCAGCAGCGCGTCTTTCTCGCCCGCGCCCTCGCCCAGGAGGCCGACCTCTACTTCATGGACGAGCCGTTCGCCGGCGTCGACGCCGCCACCGAGCGAGCGATCGTCGACGTCCTCCGAGCGATGCGCACCGACGGCAAGACCGTCGTCGCCGTGCACCACGACCTGCAGAGCGTGCCCGAGTACTTCGATGAGGTGATCCTCCTCAACATGCGCGTGGTCGCCGCCGGCCCGATCGATCAGGTGTTCACTCGAGAGAACCTGCACAAGACCTACGGCGGACGCCTCACGCTTCTCTCCGAGGCCGCCGAAGCCATGGCACGGGCCACCCGAGGCGGATCCTGACGCGATGTCCCCTCTTGCCGCGATCACCGATGCCGAGCTCCATGGCAACCTGTGGAGACCCGCGGCGCCGCGCGGGGCGGTGGTTTGGATCACGCTCAGCAGCACGACGCCGGCGCCGAAGAACACGCTGAGCACGATGCCGATCGCGGCGTCCTCGCGCAGGCGTGTGTGGCGGACGATGAGATGGATGGCGAGGACACCGAGCGCGCCCGTGACGCTGGCGCCGACGAGCAGGATCGGGAGCGAACGCGCGTCGGCGCCGAGGGCGCTGGCGGCGAGGAATGCGGCGGCGATGCCGGGCAGCGTGGCGTGGCTGAGCGCGTCGGCGGTGAGCGAGCGCTGGCGGAGCAGCGCGAAGGCGCCGACGACGCCCGCGGCGAGGCCGAGGAGCGACGTGCCCAGCACGACGGTGGTGGTGTTGAACCCCGCGGTGAACGTCAGCGTCTCGGCGAGGCGGCTCCACAGGTTGCCATGGAGCTCGGCATCGGTGAT
>JBCAXI010000312.1:0-3710 GCA_038534175.1 Planctomycetota bacterium
TGGATGAACCGATCGAGAACACTCATCGCTCGCGCCTCCAGCCTTGCGTTCAGCCCTCCGACGAAGGCGCGGCAAAGATCTGCAAGCGATGCCCGCGCGGCTCGAGCCCGTGCTCGGCGCACAGCCTCGCCTTGATCTCCTCGAGCTCGTCGGCCTGCACGGGGATCACCCGCCCGCTCTCCACGTCGATGATCAGGTCCTGCGGCGAGCGCCCATAGATGAGCAGGTAGTGCGCCTGCCCATCGCCGAACGGCACGCGCTGGATGATGCCCGAGTCTTGAAGCAGCTTGATCGTTCGATAGACCGTGGCCTTCGAGACCCGGAACTCGCCGTCACGCAGCGAGTCGAGCAGGTCGTCGGCCTGGAACAGCCCGTCGCGATCGATGATCGCGTCGAGAATGCGCGCCCGCTCGGGGGTGTACTTCTGCCCCTCGGACCGCAGATGCCGCCGAAAGACCGCGCACAGCGGCTCGACGATCTCGATCCCGCCCGACGGCGGCGGCGTGGTGTTCGATCCGGCAACCATGTATGCATGATATGGGCCCCGGCCCGCTCGGGCCCATCGCCCCTGGCATGGGCACGGCGCGGGCACAACTCGGGCTCGGCGGGCGTTCCTAAACTCGGCGCGTGCCGACGACTCGCCACGCAAGCCTCGCTCGCTCGCCCGTGACGGCCCTGCTCGCGCTCGGCGTGGCGGGGCTGGGCGCCGCCATCGCGATTGTCTCGTCCATCGGCGCCGAGCACGGCCCGGTCGATGGCCTGATCGCCGTCATCGCGGGCGTGCTGATCGACGGCGCGTGGGCCTGGGCGTATCTGGCGTCGGCCTTTGGCTGGGGATGGCTGCTGCTCGGGCTCTTTCCAATCGAGCGCGCGCGGGAGGCCACGGCGCTACGCGGCGCCGTTGGGCTCGCCGCCCTCCTCACCATCAGTCATGCGCTCGGCTGGGCGGGATGGCTGGCAGGCGCCGGCGGACGCGGGATTGGTATCGCGGTGATCGCGATCGGTCTGCTCTCGCTGATCGTGGCCCTCGTGCGGTGGTCGAGGCGTGCGCGAACGGGGACCGCCCCGCGATGGGCGCACGCGGCGTGGCTGGCCGCCGTGCCAGCGATCGCTGTCCTGCTCACCGCGGCGAGCGCGCCGCCCGGCTGGCTGTGGGCCAGCGAGGCCGGTGGGTACGACGCGTTGAGCTATCACCTGCGGCTGCCGCAGGACTGGATCGCCGCGGGCGCGCTCACGCCCGTGGAGCACTGCGTGTACAGCTACCTGCCCGGCTACGTGGAGGCGGCGATGCTGCACCTCGCGGTCGCCTCGGGTTCGGGCCCGCCGAGTGCAGCGATCGGCGCCGATCCGATGTGGGGCCTGCTTGAGGATGGCGGCCGCCGACTCATCACAACCCAGATGCTGCACGCCGGCATGGCACTGCTGGCCGCTTGGACCATCGCCCGGCTTGTGGTTGCGAGTGCGCGACATTGCGGCGTGCGCCCGGCAACGCGCGAGATCGCCGGCGCCCTGGTCGGCGTCATCACGCTCGCCACACCCTGGACCGTGGTCGTCGGTTCGCTGGCGTACAACGAGATGGCCATGGTCGCGCTTGGCGCCTCGGCGATGCTCGTTGCGATCGAGCGCGGGCTGCGACCCTGGGTGCGCGGCGTGCTCGTTGGGCTGCTCGTGGGCGCCGCCTGTGGCGCCAAGCCGACCGCGATGCTGTTCTTCACGCCCGCCGTCACCGTGCTGTTGGTCGCGGTTGGTCTTGCCGACGCGCATACGACACCGATCGCATCGCGCGCGCGGGGTCTGCTGGTCATGCTCGGCCTTGCCGGCGTGATCGGCACCGTGATGCTCGTCCCCTGGCTCGCGAGGAACGCGGCGCACGGTGGCAACCCCGTCTTCCCTGCCATGACCGGCTCGCTGGGCCTCGCGCACTGGGACGAGGCGCAGTCAGAGCGATGGGACTCGGCGCACCGATTCGAGGGCGGCGCCGCCGAGCGCCTCCGGCTGCTGGTGTGGCCCGATCCCGATGACCCCGCCGGCGACCGCCATCGCGGCGCACTGCATGCGCAGTGGGCGTGGCTGTGGCCGGCGGGCGCGATCGCCACGCTAGTGGCGTGCTCGCGTCGGTCCACGCGATGGATGGGCCTTTGGGTGGCCGCGGGGCTGGGGCTGCAACTCGTGGCGTGGCTCACCCTCACACATCTGCAGTCGCGCTTTCTGTTGCCGGCGCTGGCCCCGATCGGCCTGCTCATCGGGCTGTCAATTGCCGGGGTGGGCAAGGCGCGCCTGGTGCTCGCCACGCTCGTCGGCGTGCTCGCGGTGGCGCAGACGTGGCAGCTCATCACAATCTTCTCGCGTGAGGGCGGCCCGGCCGGCCCTAACGCGGTGCTCCTGCTCGGTCCCTCGGCGTTCACGGGCGCCGGCGCCGAAGATCGATCGTTCAACGCTCGCGCGTGGCTCAACTTCGAGCCGCGAGCGCGGGGGCGACGCACGCTGGTGGTGGGCGAGTCCGCCACGCTGTATCTCGCCGGGCCGATCGAGTGGACCTCGACGTGGGACCGCTCGACGCTCGGGCGCCTGCTTCGCGCGCACGGCCCCGAAACGTTCGATCGCACGGATCGCGTCCGCGAAGGGCTTGTCGACGCGGGCTTCGAGCTCATTCTTGTCGACTGGTCGGAGCTGGCCCGCCTCCAACGCTCGGGCTGGCATGATCCGCTCATCACCACAGAGGCGGTTGCGGAGCTGGTCTCGTCGCAATGCGAGCTCGTGCTGCCGCTCGCGCGGTCGGAGAGCACGCCGTGGTCGATCCATCGCTTGAGAGACAAGCCATGAGCGCCACGGACCCGCCGCGCGCTTCTCGCCTCCGATGGCTCGTGCAGATCGTGGGCTTTGGCATCGGCGTGGGGCTGCTCGCGTGGTGCGCGCGGGTCGCGCTGAGCGACTCCCATCGCGCCCAGCTCGAACGCCTCGAGGACGCCAGCGCGGGCGCGATCGCCGGCCTGCTCGGCTTGAGCGTTGCGATCCTGCTCATCAATGGCTTGGCATTCTGGATCATGCTCCGACCCGTTCGGCGGCTCGAGCCAGTCGGTGTGATCGCGACGAGCTGCATCGCGACCTTTCTCGCGTTGCTCCCCTTTAAGCTCAGCATCGCGCTGCGCGTGCTGGTGCACCACCGTCGCGACGGCGTGCCGCTGATGCTCATCGGCGGCTGGTTCGGCGCGCTCGGCGTCGTGTTCATCGGGACGATCGCGCTGGTCGCCGGCATCGCGTACGCGCGCGCACGATTCTCGCTCGACACCGGGGCCACGGTCGGCGCCGGGCTGGGCGCGGGCATCCTGGGAGTCATCGGCCTGCTCCTCGCCGCCCGCGTGTTCCGCGCGGATAGCGGACGCGAGCGAATGATCGCCCTCGCAGAGCGGATGGCGATTGGGCCGCTGGGTCGGCCGGTCGGCCTCATCGTGCGATCGCGATCGTTCGAGCATCTGCATCGCGCGTTCGACATGCTGAGCCACCCGGGGGCCGTGGTTGGATCGGTGGTCATCCGCCTGCTGGATGTCGCGCTGCAGAGCGTGAGATTCACGCTGGCGGGCGCGGTCGTGGGGGTGTCGCTGGATGTCGAGTCGGCGGTGCTGCTGGCGTGCGCGCACGCGTCGATCGGCGTTGTCAGCCCCTTCGGCACCCTGGGAACGCGCGAGGCGGGCACGTTGGGGCTGGCCGCG
>JBCAXI010000313.1:0-3696 GCA_038534175.1 Planctomycetota bacterium
CGGGATGTGCGCTGGGTGGGGCAGCGATTGACGGGGGGGACGTGCGGCCTGTCGGGGACGACGCTGACGGCCTCGACGTTGGAGGTGGCGTTCGACGCGGCGGGAGTGGACGCGGGCGCGGTGGTGCTGCTGGACGAGGCGCCGTACGAGGTGGTGTCGCGAACGAGCGGCGTGGTGCTGGAGGTGTCGCGTCTTCGCGGGTCGCTGAGCGACGCGTCGATCCCAGGTCTGCCGGTGTCGTCGGGGGCGATGAGCGTGGCGACGTTCGAGCCTCAGATCTCGATGGTGGCGCGGCAGGTGCTCCGGCTGGCGGGGATCGATTCGCAGGACGCGTCGTCCTCGCCCGGCGCGTCGGACGTGGTGAACGGGGATGAGCTGCGTCGCGTGGTGGCGCTGGGCGCGCTGCATCTGATCTTTGCGGCGGCGGGAGCGCCGGGCGGGTCGTCGGACGGCGCGGCGTCGACCTGGTCGGCGCGGGCGGCGTGGTATCGCGAGCGGTTCTCGTCGGAGCGTGCGCGCGTGTCGGTGCTGCTGGATCTGGACGGGAACGGCGAGGTTGACGCGGCGCGGCGGCTGGACGTCGGGCGGCTGGTGCGGGGGTGAGCGATGCTGGTGCTGAGTCCTCGGAGTGTTGAGTTTGGATCGGAGACGTGGCCGGGCGTGTCGGCGGTGGCGATCGATCGGCGTGTGACGCGGTCGTTGGTGGAGTGGTCGGACGAGGGGCCGCACGCGGCGTTCGCGGACGCGCCGGAGGTGGAGGTGCGCGTGCGCGTCACGCAGCAGTTGGAAGAGGCGTCGGCCGATGGGCCGATGGCGGGCGCGTCGGGTTCGTTGTCGTTCGTTTCGGCGCCGGGGCGGAGCGGGGCGCGGCGTCGGCGCGTGCGCGTGGCGTGCGTGGTGATGGGCGTGACGCACGAGGTGTCGGAGCGGCGCGCGGGCGTTCGGACGATCGAGCTGGTGGGCGTGTCGCCGGATGGGGGCGCGGCGGATCCGGTGTCGGTCGAGACGGCCGACTGACAGTCTTTGCTGACAAGGGGGTGTTGGGGTGAGCAGCTACAAGGGGCTTGATCTGTTTGGCTCGGGGCCGCACCGGTTTGCGCGTGGGGTGCGGGAGCATCTGGTGGTGTCGGGGTTCGCGCTGGGCACGGGCGGGGCGGAGTCGTACGCGCTGGGGTTGAAGGACTGGGAGGTGCTGGTGGTTGGGCGGCTGGTGGCGGCGTCGGAGTCGGCGCTGCGCACGCTGCGGGACGCGGTGGTGGACGAGTTGGAGCCGTTGGGATCGATCACGCCCGGGACCCTGGCCGACGGCTTGGGGCAGACGTGGTCGGACATGGTGCTGGTGGCGTTTGAGGAGGCGGACCGGGTGGATCGGGGTCGGGCATGGTCGGTGGGGTACACGGCGACGTTTCGGAGCTTCCAGGCGTCGCAGTTCCAGACGTTCCAGTCCGGCTCGTAGCGAGAGGGTCTTGCGATGCTCGAGGTTGAGGGGGCGGCGGCGCTCGCGCAGTTTGGGACGGCGGGTCTGGTCGGCTGGCTGTGGTTGGCGGAGCGTCGGTCGGCGTCGGCACGGGAGGCGGAGTTGCGCCGAACGCACGAGCGGCTGATCGAGGATCGGCGGGCGCTCGAGTCGATGCTGGGTGTGCTGCGGGACAACACGCACGCGCTGACGTCGGTGGAGACGGGTCTGAAGACGGTGGCGCACGCGGTGTCGATGCTTCGGCTGCGTGTTCGCGCGCGGGACGCGGGGGCGAGCCCGGAGGCGGCCCGCGGCGAGTAGCATCGTGGCATGCGACACGCGACGCGACGGACGGGCATGGTGATTGGGTTGTTGGGATGCGCTTTGGCGGGGGCGTGCGAGGTGACGCCGCGGCGCGCCGGGACGCTGGATCGCGGGCGCGTGGGCGACGTGTGGAATCCGTTCGCGCCCGAGCGGCTGCGGATCAGCCCGCTGACGCACGTGGGCCGGGGCCAGGACGACGTGGGCGGGGATGGGCGCGCTCAGATCGTGTGCCACATCGAGCTGGTCGACGCGGACGGGTTCACGGTGCGCGGGATAGGAGATTTGCAGGTGCAGCTGTATCGCCCGCGGGGCGGGGGCGACGCGGGGCTGAGTGAGCAGGAGTTGCGTTGGGACGTGGACCTGTCGGACTTGGAAGAGAACCGGGTGTACTTCGATCGAGCGACGGGGACGTACCGAGCGCCGCTGGTGGGCGTGCCGTCGTGGGTGGACGAGATGGTGGAGGGCTGGTCGTCGGGGGGCGGCGGCGGTCGGATCCAACTGATCGCGACGCTGCGGACGGTCGGGCCGCGGGGGGAGGAGCGGGTGCTGCGCGATGAGTTTTACATCGAGGGGTGAAGGAAGGGGATTGCTTTGATCCCCTCACCCCGGCCCTCTCCCGCAAGGGGAGCGGGAGGACGCACGCGCGGTGTGCGGGGGCCGCCTTGTTGACTACTCGTTGCTGTCGATCTGGCGGTACTTCTCGCGGTACTTGTCGCGGAGCTCGGTTTGTTTGTTGGAGAGGTCGACGTCTCGGCCGGCGATGAAGGCCTGGCTGATGGTGGTGGTGTACTCGAGGGGTGAGCCGTCTGTGATGAGCAGGGTGGCGTGCTTGCCGGGCTCGATGGAACCGACCAAGTTGGCGACGCCCATGATCTCGGCGGGGCTGAGGGTGACGGCGCGGATGGCGTCGTCGTGGGTGAAGCCGAGGTCGCTTCCATACGCCACGGCGGTGGCGGCGTTATAGGGGAGGTTGCGTTCGTGGCCGGTCTCCTCGCCGCTTGCGAGGGCGAAGCGGACGCCGGCGTTCTTGAGTCGGGCGGGAAGGGTGAAGGCGTCGTCGTAGTTGGAGTCGGCGCGTTTGGGGAAGCCGTGGGCGCCGCGGAGGATGACGGGGACGTCGTGGGCCTTGAGGAGTTCGGCGACCATGGGCGCGTCGCGTCCGCCGACGATGACGGGCTTGAGGTCGAGGCCGATGGCCCACTCGACGGCCGTGGTGATCTGGTCCATGTCCTGGGCGCTGATGAAGACGGGCTTCTGCGGGTTGGCGGTCGGGAGCGTGTCGGCGAGGGCATCGAGGCGGAGATCGGGCGTGCGCGCGGCGGGGTCCTGTGCGTTGTAGGTGATCGCGCTCTGGAAGAGGTTGTCGATGCGCGCGCGGTTCGCGTTGATGCGCTTGAGCTGGTCGCTCTCGGTCTGGTCCATCCACCACTCGACGCGAGGACGGGCCAGCGGCCAGTTGATGATGACGCCTGCGTGCGGATCGAGGGCCATGTCTTCTGTGGTCCAGCCCTCGAGCTGGAGGACGGAGGCGCGCCCGGGCACGAGCCCGCCAGTGGGCCAGGAGCCGGCGATGAGGATGCCGTTGGTGCGCGCGACGGGGATGAGCGTGGAGTCGGGGTTGACGGAGATGGCCGCGTGGACCTCTGGAGAGAGGCGTCCGACCTCGTTGTGGTCGCGCATGGCGCGGACGGCGGAAATCTCGTCGAGGCCGAGCTGGGTCATGGCGCCGAAGAGACCCGGATAGACGTGCTGGCCGTCGGCGTCGATGAGTCTGGTGATGCCGGTGAAGGCGCCGTCGCCTTCTTTGACTTCGATGATCTTGCCTTCGTCGAAGAGGACGTAGCCGCGATCGATCGTGCCGTTGGCGACGGTGTGGATGGTGGCGTTGATGATGGCCGTGGGGGCTTGTTGAGGCG
>JBCAXI010000314.1:0-3687 GCA_038534175.1 Planctomycetota bacterium
GCTGCAGGCCAAGAACTTCCCGCTGCTTCCGTTCGGCTCGGACCACCTGCGGGCGTACATCTACGGGGTGCTCAGCCAGGGCTGGCGCTTCTCGAGCCGTCACTGGATCCGGTACGAGACCGCGTACCTGCTGCTGGCGGGCATCTCGACGCCGCTGGTGCTCAGCGTGCACTCGATCGTGTCGTTCGACTTCGCCACGTCGGTGGTGCCGGGCTGGCACACGACGATCTTTCCGCCCTACTTCGTCGCGGGCGCCATCTTCGGCGGGTTCGCGATGGTGCTGCTGCTGCTCATCCCGGCGCGACAGCTCTTCCCGAACTTCAAGGACTTCCTGACGCTGCGGCACATGGAGAACATGGCCAAGATCATCCTGGTCACGGGCATGATGGTTGGCTTCGCGTACGCGATGGAGTTCTTCATCGCCTGGTACGGGGCCAACGAGTACGAGCGCGACGCGTTCTTGTACAACCGCCTGATGCCGCCGTTCCTCGCGCCGCTGTTCGGCATGGAGCGCGGAGCGCCCTATTGGTGGGCCTACTGGGCGATGATCTCGTGCAACGTCATCAGCCCGCAGGTGTTCTGGTTCCGCAAGATGCGGACGAACCCGCTGGTGATCTGGGTGGTGGCGTTCTTCGTGACGATCGGCATGTGGTTTGAGCGGTTCGTGATCATCGTGACGAGCCTGCACCGCGGCTGGCTGCCGGGCGAGTGGCACATGTTCTGGCCCACGTGGGTCGACATCGGCACGTTTGTCGGGTCGTGCGGTCTGTTCATGACGCTGTTCCTGCTGTTCATGCGGTTCCTGCCTGTGTTCGCGATTGCCGAGCTCAAGGCGGTCATGCCGCAGGCCTCGCCGCACCACGGGCACGACGAGGAGCACGGTGACGGCGACGTGCCGAAGAACGACCCGATCAATCTCGGGCAGGGAGCGCACTGATGGCGATCAGCGACTACTTCCCATTCGTCCCTAAGCAGCCCCCGCGGTTCGTGACGCCCGCCGGCGCCCCGATCAGCGGCATCATCGCGCGGTTCAAGGACCCGGCGAGCGTGT
Source organism: Planctomycetota bacterium (assembly GCA_038534175.1). Lineage (GTDB taxonomy): Bacteria > Planctomycetota > Phycisphaerae > Phycisphaerales > UBA1924 > JBCBZM01. The sequence goes on from JBCAXI010000314.1 coordinate 1,052, forward strand.
ACCACGCCGCCGAGACCATGCGCGACGCGGGCTACAAGAAGTTCGACGTCATGTCGCCCTTCCCGATCCACGGGATCGACGAGGCGATGGGCGTGCCGAGATCCATCCTGCCCTTGATGGTCGCCGGCGGTGGGTTCACGGGTGCCGCGTTCGGATTCCTGCTGCAGTACTGGACCACCGCGGTGGACTACCCGCTGATGGTGCAGGGCAAGCCGATGGGCGCGTGGGAGCCGTTCTTGATGGTCATGTTTGAGCTGGGCGTGCTGTTCGCGTCGTTCACGGCGTTGTTCGGGATGCTGGCGCTCAACGGGCTGCCGCGGTTCAGCCACCCGCTCTTCAGCCGCGAGCGGTTCCTGAGCGTCTCGGACGACGCGTTCTTTATCGCCGTGGAATCCGAGGACAAGCGATTCGATCCCGACCGTCTCAAGCGCGAGCTCGAGACGGCCGGCGGCGTGGACATCGAGCTGGTGGAGGACGACGCGTGAATCGGGCGCCACTTCTTCTTGTGTCGATCGCGATCGCCGCGTTGCTGAGTGGGCCGTTCCTGGGCTGCCGCGGCGAGCGCAGCGACAAGCCGCCACGCCAGTTCTTCCCGGGCATGGACGACAACCCGCGTTGGGATCCGCAGGAGCAGAGTGACTTCTACGCCGACGGACGCACGATGCGTCCGAGCGTCGAGGGCACGGTCGCGTTCGGGCGTTCGGCCGTCGCGATCGAGCAGGACTGGGCCGGGGCCTACCAGCTCGAGCGAGCGCGCATGCTCAAGGCCGACGACGCGGTGCACACCGCTCGCGGTGCTGACGGCAACCTCGTGCGCGATATCCCGATCCCACTCACCGCCGAGCTGCTCGCCGATGGGCAGAAGCACTACGAGATCTACTGCGCCGCCTGCCACGGCTACACCGGCGACGGCAAGGGCATGGTGGGGGAGAAGTGGTCGTACATCCTGCCCAACTTCCACGACGAGAAGTACATCGACAAGGACGACGCCGAGGGCCTGGGCACCGACGGGCACTTGTGGAACATCGCCCGCTACGGCAAGTACGACGTGCAGGGTGTGCAGAAAATGCCGGGCTACGCCCACGCGCTCAATGAGACCGAGGCGTGGGGCGTGGTCGCGTACATCCGAGCCTTGCAGGCCGCCCGTCGCGGCTCGCTCGATGACGCGCCGGCGAGCAAGCGAGAGATGCTCCGCCAGCAGCAGGGGCCCGCGGCCGACGCCACTCGTCCGGCGTCGCCGGACGCGGATCGGGCCGACACGACGCTGAGCCAGGGAGACACGCGATGACCCAGGCCGCCACCAATCCCGGCCCCTCGATGCCGGCCGCCAACGACGCGCCCGTGGTGCGTGATCCCAAGCTCGCCTCGCATCCGGCGCTCCGGGCCGACAACATCACGCTGCCCAAGGGCGCGACCAACGGTCTGAGTGGCTTCTTCATCGCCATCGGCGTGGTCGCGCTGCTCATCACGGTGCTCGGCGGGTTCGCGGTCAGCGCCAAGCAGGCGGTGGGGGCGTTGCACGTCGGCACGATGACCGCGCTCGCCGCGAGCCTGGGCTCGCTCATCTTCATCATGGTGTTCCACATCGTGAACGCGGGCTGGACCGCGACGGTGCGGCGTCAATTCGAGAACATCGCCGCGGGCATTGTCGTGCCCATCGGGTTCCTCATCCTCTTCATGATCATCGAGTTCGCGGGCGGCGGCGTGCTCGTCCAGTGGATCGGCCTGAGCTACGGCGACGACTACCTGCTCGATAAGAAGAGCGCCTTCCTTAACGAGCCGTTCTGGATCATCCGCGGCTTCTGCTACATGGGGCTGTGGGCGTTCATCATCCTCACGCTCCGCGGCTGGTCGCTCCGCCAGGACGACAGCGGCGACCCCGCGCTCACCCGCAAGGCCCGCTTCCTCTCCGGCTGGGGCCTGCTCGCGCTGGCGCTCACGACCGCGTTCGCCTCGTTCGACTGGCTCATGGCCCTCGACTTCCGCTTCTTCTCGACCATGTGGGGCGTGTGGTACTTCGCGGGCGCGGCGACCACGGCGTTCTCCTGCGTCATTCTCATCCTCTCCGTGCTCTACGGCACGGGGCGCCTCCAGACCTGCATCACCAAGGAGCACTTCCACGACCTCGGCAAGCTGCTCTTTGGGTTCACGATCTTTTGGGCATACATCTCGTTCAGCCAGTACTTCCTGATCTGGTACTCGAACATCCCCGAGGAGACGATCTACTTCGCGATCCGTCAGGAAGATGGTTGGGAGGCGATGTTCGCGTTCCTCGCGATCGGGCACTTCGTGGCGCCGTTCCTCATCCTGCTGATCCGTGTGGTGAAGGAGTCCGCGATCGGGCTCTCGATCGCCGCGGCCTGGATGATCCTGATGCAGGTGGTGGATCTGGCGTATGTGGTTCGCCCGCTGGCGACGCAGGGCAGCGAGGGGGGCGCGATGACGCTGTGGCTCGACTTCGCCGGCGCCGCGGCGGTGCTGTTCATCTTCGCGGGCGTGGTGATCATGCGGGTGGGCTCCTCGCCGCTGGTGGCGGTCAATGATCCCCGAATGGGGGAGGCCTTGGCCCACAAGAATTACGTCTGATCGGCCTGCGCCGCTGAGGCGTGCCTCAGGAAGCTATTGTCGAACAGGAA
>JBCAXI010000315.1:0-3673 GCA_038534175.1 Planctomycetota bacterium
GCCCGTCCACGGCGTGGGCGGGCATCGAGGCGCCGCTGTCGAGCGGGGCGTGGACATCATCTACTCCGGCACCGTCGGCGCCGCCATCGAGGCCGCCTTTCTTGGCGTGCCATCCATCGCCGTCAGCCTCCTGCTGCGCAAGGGCCGCCCGCGGTTCGACATCGCCGCGGATCACGCGCGACGCGCGATCGAACGCCTCCTCGCCGACGGCCTGCCCCCCGCGCACACCTGTCTCAACATCAACATTCCCGCGACCGAGGCCCCGTCAGACACCGATACGCTCGACATGCCCGAGATCGTCGTCTGCCCCATGAACACCCACGGGCTCGTCGACGCCTATGAGAAACGAACCAGCCCCGCCGGCGCGACGTACTACTGGCCCGCGGGCAACGGGCTCGACTTCCACGCGCTCGACGAGGGGACCGATGTCGAGCAGCTCTTCGCCGGCAAGATCACCGTCACGCCGCTCAGCTACGACGTGACACGAGACGACCAGCTCGATTGGCTCCAGAGCCGGCTCTTGGACTGATCTCGCGGCATCCCGTTTGAGTCGACATCGATCGACCGGTAGCCTCAAACCAGCGCAATGGGCCCGCGTGGTGGGTTGGCAGGAGCTGTCGCATCGCATCGCACTCTCGACGCTCGCGGTCGCGGGCCTCGCGGCCTCCACGCTCGCACAAACGTTCAGCGGCATTGGTGACCTCCCCGGCTCGGCCTATCTCAGCCGGGCCTTCGTCGTGAGTGGTGACGGCTCGATCGTCGCGGGCGAGAGCGCGCAGACGTTCGGATACATCATGCCCACTAGCTGGACGCCCGCCCAGGGGCTCGACGCGCTGCCCGATCTGCCCGGCGGCGCCGTCCGCGGCGTGGGCGAGGCCGCCAGCCGCGACGGCTCGATCATCGTCGGTGCCTCCGGCTCGGCCAGCACCAACGACTCCGGCGCGCCCTATGAGGCCTGCCTCTAGAACCACGGCGTCGCCCAGCCCTTGGGCGATCTGCCCGGCGGGTCCTTTGCCAGCACCGCGCTCGACGTCAGCACCTACGGCGACGTCGTCGTCGGATGGAGCCGCGCGACGGGCAACCTCGCCGAGGCGTTCGTCTGGACCAGTGGCACCGGCATGGTCGGCCTGGGCACGCTGCCCGACGGCGGCGCCAGCGAGGCGCACGGCGTGAGCGGCGATGGCTCGATCATCGTCGGCGCCGCCAGCTCCGCCGCCGCGGGCGGGTTCGTGCCCTTCCGTTGGACCCAGGCCGAGGGCATGCAGCCACTCCCAGGCTTCGCGGACATCGTGGCGGTGTCCGTGCCCGGCGTCACCGCCGTGAGCGAGGACGGCTCCACCATCGTCGGCGCGGGCGTGTTCCCGACAGATCCTCTCGAGCGAGACATGTTCCGCTGGGCCGAAGAGACCGGCGTGGAGCGCCTCGGCGGGCCCCCCGGCTCGTACAACCGCGTCGCGAACGCCGTCAGCGCCGATGGCGCCGTCATCGTCGGCTTCGGGCGCAACGGCGACAGCGACACCGAGGGCTGGATCGCGCGGCTCGTCACCTGCGACGCGGACATCACGACCGATGGCGCCTGCCAGCCCGGCGCGGGTGACGGCGCCGTCACGCTGTCCGATTTCTCGTGCTACCTCAGCGAGTGGTCGCAGGCCAGCGCGATTGCCGACGTGACCACGACCGGCGCGTGCGACTTTGGCGCGGGTGGCGATGGCGTCGATCTGTCCGACTTCTCTTGCTTTCTCGCCGCCTGGGCGAGCGGCTGCCCCTAGGGCGAGGGCGCCAACGTAAAAGGCGGCCGCAAGGGTTGTTGCAGCCGCCCGGAGGGAGAAAGAGAGAGCTCGTTCGCCGATCCGCGCTGTCGCGATCTCGGCGGTGTTTCGTGCGGCTCGCGGGCCGACGTGTCGCGGCGCTCAGCCGACGACCGGGCCGTCCTCGTTCATCTGCTCGATCACGCGGGCCGTGATCTTCTCCACCGTGTCCGGCGTGATCTTCAGCAGCTCGGCGACCGCGGGGTCGATCTCGGTGGTCATCAGGTCGATGCGGCAGCCGATGCCGCTCCGCGCCGCGATGCGATCGGCGACGTACGCGATCGCGGGCAGCGTCTGGTGCTCGGTCGCCAGGTCCATCGGGTTGTGGTGGTGCCCGGTCACAAGCACGAACGTGCGTGGGAACTTCCACTTCTCGCACAGCCCCTGACCGAACTCCTGGTGCGTCGCGCCGAAGACCTGACGCTCGATCTCCATCATGTCCTGCGTCGGCGCGCCCTCGCCGTCGATGCCCAGCCGCTCGATGACCTCGATCAGACGGTTTCGGTCGTACTGCATCTCGACCATCACGCCGATGTCGTGCACCAGCCCGGCAAGGAACGCCTCATCGGCCAGGCCCATCTTCAGCTCGTCGGCCAGCAGCTTCGCGGCGCACGCGCTCGCGTTGGAGTGGTTCCACAGGTCCTTTGCCGAAAAGTTGTTCGTCAGGTCGCCGCCGCGGAACAGCTTGGCAAGGCTGGCGGCGATCGCGATGTTCTTCACCGCGTTGAGCCCCAGCAGCACGATCGCGCGGTTGATCGAGCCGATCTGGCCTGGTAATCCATAGAAGGACGAGTTCACGACCTTCAGGATGCGTGAGCACAACGCCGGGTCGTTCTGGATCACGTCGTGGAGGTCCTGCGCCGTCGACGCGGGGTCCTCGACCAGGTCGATGATTCGCAACGTGATCTCGGGCAGCGTCGCGATGTGGCTGATCTCGCGCAACGCGCTCTGCACGGCCTCGCTCTGCTGCTGGCTGGTAGCGCTCATCCTTGGGCTCCTCAGGCATTCCGTCTCGGGGGGCGGTGCGTCTCGCCGCGGGCATCAGCGGGCTCGTTCCCGCCGCGATCCAGCATCGGCGTCAACCACGGGCGACTTTGCCGGAAAGGCACGCCCGGCGTCCTGAAACCCCAAAGAAACACCCGATCGACCGATAACGAACGCGTCAGTACGCGTTGCGCTTGCGGATCAGCGCCGAGTCGTTGGGATCCAGCGCCGCCAGCGCTCGCGCGGCCCGCTCCCCGGCACGTCCATCCCCATAGGGATGCTCGAGCGACGCCAGCGCCAACCCTCGCGCCTCACGCACCGCCGAGGCGACCGACTCAGGCGACGCCCCGTCACTGTCCACCACGTTGCCCGCCCGCTCACGCCCGCCCTGCCGCGGGCCCACGTTCACCGCCGGCACACGCAGCATCGCCCCCTCGATCAAGCCCGCCGACGAGTTGCCCGCCAGCACGCCCCCGCCCGCGGCCAGCCTCTTGAGCAACGACACGAACACGCCCCGCGTCAGATGCCGACGACGCGCGATGCGACCCGAGGCCTCAAACGCGTCGAGTGTTCGCACGATCCCCGCGCGCCCGGGATCATGGTTCGGATCGAGCGCCAGCACCGCGTCGCCGCCATGAGCGCCGCCGCCACCCAAGCCATCGAGCAGTCCCTCGAGCGCCACCGCCGCGGCGTGCTCTTCCTCCTCCGGGTGCCGGCCGATCGGGTGCATCAGGAACACGCCCGAAGGATCGCCCAGCTCGCGCGCCGCGTCGTCATCCATCGGCTCGATCCGCTCCAGCCCGTCGGCCGCGGGCGAGCCGATCACCGCGACGCGCGACGCGGGCTCGCCCATCCGCCGGATGCGCTCCGCCGATGTCTCC
>JBCAXI010000316.1:0-3671 GCA_038534175.1 Planctomycetota bacterium
AACGCGCCGAGGGCACGACCCTCATCGACTTCGCCCTCGGCGTCATGACCTTCGCCTATGCCGGTCTCCTCGGCGTCTTCCTCACCGCGCTGCTCACCAAGCGCGGCAGCACGCTCAGCGTCCTCGCGGCGCTCATCGTCGGCTTCCTCGTCATCCTCGCGCTCCAGCCCAACATCTGGACCTGGCTCAACAGCGTGGTCGGCATCGAGCATGAAGGCGTGCTCCAGATCGCCTGGCCCTGGCGCCTCGCGATTGGTGCCGTGCTGGCGACGATCATCTGCCTGATTCCAAGCGGCCGGCATTCTCGATGAACGACGAACGCGACCTGCTCGTCCCAACCCCCAGCCGTAGGGAACTGCTCGACGGCTGGGTCGACCTTCCAACGTCAAAGCCGCCAAGCCTCAGATCCGACATCGAACCGCCCGGCTGGATCGAGACTCGATCCGACCACTACGGCTTCGGCGCCTACACGCTCACGCTCGTCGCCGACAGCGCGCCCCACGTTCGCATCCACCACAACGGCAAGGAAGGACGACGAAACGCGATCGCCACGCTACGTCAACTCATGCGAGTTCACGGCAGCCGACTCCCCGCCGCGAGCTACGAGGACGACGCCGATTCCGAACACCGCGGCGTCATGCTCGATGTTTCCCGAGACCGCATCCCCACCATGCGCGACCTCTTCGGGACCGTCGAGACCCTCGCCGAGCTCAAGTGCAACCACCTCCAGCTCTACGTCGAGCACACCTTCGCCTACCCTGGCCGTGACCCAGTCTGGTCCGGCCTCTCCGCCATCACCCCCGACGAACTCCGACGCCTCGACGATTGGTGCCAGCTCCACTGCATCGATCTCTGCGCCAACCAAAACTGCTTCGGCCACCTCTCCGGCGTGCTCCGAACCCCTGGCTACGAGCACCTCGCCGAGACCCACGACAACTACGACTTCTACGGCATCACCCGCAAGGGGCCCTTCTCCATCTGCCCCACCGACCCCAGATCCCTCGGCCTCGTTCGCGAGTGGCTCGACGTCATGGTCCCCCTCTGCTCCGGTCCCATCGTCAACATCGGCTGCGACGAGACCGCCGACGTCGGGGCCGGCCGATCCAACCAGGCCGTCCAAAGCCGCGGCTACGCCGACGTCTACTACGACTACGTCAACCAGATCGCAAGCCATGTCCATCATCTCGGCAAGCGCCCCATGCTCTGGGCCGACATCGCCGCCGCACACCCCGACAAGATCAACCGCTTCCCCCCCGGCACCGTCGCCGGCGTCTGGGGCTACGAGCCCGACGACCCACTTGCTGAACAGTGCGAGTTGCTCCATTCCATCGAGCAATCGCACGGCGTCGAAACCTGGGTCTGCCCCGGCACCAGCTCGTGGCGTTCGTTCACAGGACGCACGACCGAGCAACAGCGCAACCTCAAGTCAGCCGCAAACTCCACGATCCCTCGCGGCTTCCTCGCCTGCGATTGGGGTGACGTCGGCCACCGACAAGTATGGCCCATCTCTCTCCGCGGCCTGGCCAACGCTCTCGCGATGGCGTGGACCTCAACCGAACCACCGAGCCCGAGAGCCGTCGCACGCCAAGTCCTCAAGGATCCCACCGCCCAAGCCGCCAACTGGCTCGACGACCTCGGCGACGCCGACTACAAACTCCGCCAATCGAGCAACCTCAAAAACGCCACCGCCCTCTTCTCCGAGCTCCACCCAGCTCGCCCCGAACACGCCCAACTCGGCGACCTCGCCACCTGGTGCGACATCCGCGACCGGCTGGTCGACCTAGGCGCTCGCGTTCCATGCACGCGCCCGCAGCTCCGCGACGAACTTCAGCACGCCTTTGAGTGCGCCCTGCTCGCCGCCAATGTCGCCGTAGCGCGTCGCGAGGGCGCCAAGCTCGACGCCGACCGTGTCCACGCCATCATCGCCGACCACCGCCGCATGTGGCTCGCGCGCTCCCGCCCCGGGGGCCTCGACGCCTCGTGCGCCCACTACGAGCAACTGCTCCACCAGCCACCTTTCATCGCATGACCACCACGCGCACCGCCATCGGCTGCATGACAGGCACCAGCCTCGATGGCCTGGACGTCGCGGCCATGCGCGTCGACATCGCCAACGACATCACGACCGCATCCCCACGCATCGAGTACCTCGCGGGCCGATCGACTTCCCTTGGCCATGTCGCCAAATCCCTCCGCTCGCTCGCGTCCGGCCAACGCCTCAACGCCGCCGAGATCACAGAAGCCGCGCACGGACTCGCCCAGGTCCACGCCGACGCCATCGCCCCACTCGCGTCGACCCACCCGCCCGATCTCATCGCCCTCCACGGCCAAACCGTCTTCCACGCCCCACCACACTCCTGGCAACTCATGAATCCCTGGCCCGTCGCACAACAGTTCGCTTGCCCCGTCATCACCGACCTCCGCGGCGCCGACCTCGCCGCCGGCGGCCAAGGCGCCCCCATCACACCGCTCGCCGACTGGGCCTTCTTTCGATCGCCCACCGAGTCCCGCTGCGTTGTCAACCTCGGCGGGTTCTGCAACCTGAGCCATCTTGCCGCTAGCGCCCCGCCCGAAGCCGTCACCGCCCGTGATGTCTGCGCCTGCAACCAACTCCTCGACGCCATCGCCCACGAAAGCATGCGCACCCCTTTCGACCGTGACGGCGCCGTCGCCGAATCCGGCGTTCCCAACACAACGATCGTCCAGCAACTCGAGGCTGCGCTCGCCGGACAGCATGCCGCTCATCGATCGCTCGGTTCCGGCGACGAGCTCCAATCCCTCGCCGCGGCCCTTGCGAGGCGGACCGAGGCGCCCGAGTTGGCCGCCTCCGGGTGCGTCGCGATCGCACGAGTCATCGCCACCGCCATCGAATCGCGCACCGATCGCGTCCTTCTTGCCGGCGGTGGGATCCACAACCGCAGACTCCTCGCCGAACTCACCGCCGCCATCGCCGCTCCGTGCGAGTCCACCGACGGCTTCGGCGTTCCCGCGACCTACCGAGAGGCCGCCGCCATCGCCCTGCTCGGCTCGCTGGCCCGCGACGGCATCCCGATCACGCTTCAACAAGTCACCGGGCGTGGACAACGCGTTGCCCGCCCGGGAGTATGGGTCGAGCCGTGAGCACCCCGCACACCCAACCCGATCTCCCCCCCGACCGCAGCAAAGTTCTCACCGAGCAGCGCAACCCGCGCACGATGTACCTCCATGCGCTCGATGTCGAGTCCATCGTCGCGCGCATCCAAGACGAAGACCATGCGATCCACGACGCGATGGCCGCGGCGCGCCCCGCGCTCACGGCCCTGATCTCAGACGCCGAGCCCCGCTTCCTCCGCGGCGGCCGCATCGTCTACCTCGGCGCCGGCACGTCCGGCCGCCTCGGCGTGCTGGACGCCAGCGAGGCCCCACCGACATTCCAAGTCGAGCCGGGCCGCGTCGTCGGCATCATCGCCGGCGGCGACAGCGCGCTTCGCACTTCCAGTGAGCACAAAGAAGACGACGTCTTCGGCGCCCGTGAAGCCCTCACCGACCTGGAACCCACCGACAACGACATCGTCATCGGCATCGCCGCCGGCGGCACCACGCCCTACCCCCGCGGTGCCCTCGCGCTCGCCAAGGCCGCGGCGCCGGGATGCCTCACCGCGTTGCTCTCCTGCTCACCAACTGCTCCACCC
>JBCAXI010000317.1:0-3661 GCA_038534175.1 Planctomycetota bacterium
GTTCAGGGGCCGTCATGGAACGCTTGTCATGGAGGACTCGACCGTGCCCGACGCCGATCCCTGCGTGGTGCTGATCTTTGGCGCCTCTGGCGACCTCACCGCCCGCAAGCTCGTCCCCGCGTTGTATGAGCTCGATCGCCAGGGACGTCTGCCCGAAGGCACGTGCGTGCTGGGCGTCTCACGCACGAAATACACCGACGACGCGTTCCGCGAGCGGCTCACGCCCATGGTCCGCGAGCACGCCTCGGGATTCGATGAGCAACGCTGGTCAGAGTTCGCCAGCCGCATCCACTACGAGCCCGGCGACGCGACCAAGGCCGACAGCTTCAAGTCCATCATCGAGCGGGCCGACCGCGTGGGCGCCGAGCACGGCATCAACTGCGACGCGGGCGGACCGAATCTGCTGATGTACCTCTCGGTGGCGCCGTTCTTGTATGAGCCGATCGTGAACGCCGCGGGCGAGGCCGAGGTGGTCACCGAGCGTCGGCGATGGTGCAGCCTCAACGAGTCCAAGACCGCCTGGCAGCGCATCATCGTCGAGAAGCCCTTCGGCGAGGACCTCGAGTCGGCGCTCGAGCTCAACCGGGTCCTGGGGCGTGTGTTCGACGAGGACATGATCTTCCGCATCGACCACTACCTCGCCAAAGAGCTGGTGCAGAACATCCTGGTCCTCCGGTTCGCCAACTCGATCTTCGAGCCGATCTGGAACCAGGCCCACATCGATCACGTGCAGGTGACGGCGGCCGAGTCGATCGGGGTCGGCTCGCGTGCGGCCAATTTCTACGACCAGGCCGGCGCGCTGCGCGACATGGTCCAGAGCCACCTGCTGCAGGTGCTCGCGCTCGTCGCGATGGAACCACCGTCGGTCTATGGCGCCGGTGAGATCGCGTCGGAGAAGTCCAAGGTGCTCGACGCGGCGGTGGTCTGCGACGCCAAGCGAGCGCACGAGTTCGGTGTGTTCGGACGCTACGCCGGGGGTGACGGCGACCGGGCCTACGTCGACGAGGCGTCGGTCGATGCGGGACGAAAGACCGAGACCTACGCGGCGTTGCGGCTCGACTTCGACAACTGGCGATGGGCGGGAGTTCCGTTCTACGTGCGCAGCGGCAAGAAGATGGCCAAGAAGTGCACCGAGATCGTGGTGCAGTTCAAGGACGCGCCGACGAATCTGTTCCGCGGACTCAATGGCAACGTGGGCCGCCAGCAGACGAATCGCATGGTCATCCGAGTGGCGCCGAAGGAAGAGATCAGCATCCGGGTGAGCGGCAAGGTCCCGGGGCCGGGCCTCAAGATCGCGACCGCCGACCTGGACCTTGATTACCTCGATGTGTTCGGGGGTGAACGGGTGGAGGCCTACGGCCCGCTGCTGCTCGACGCGATGCGCGGCGATCGCACACTGTTCAAGCACCGAGACGAGGTCGAGAGTGGGTGGAGACTCTGCCAGCCGTTCCTGGATAGCGAGCGCTTGCGTGAGGAGATCGAGGACTATGCCAGCGGCTCGTGGGGTCCGGCGGGCGCCGACGTCATGCTCGGCGGGGCCGGCCGGGTTTGGCACAACGAATGACCGAACCGAGCGAGCCCATCCAGTCCTATTCTGCCAGCATGACCGAGGCGTTCTCACTCGAGCCGGAGATCCCCGCGCCGCCCCTGCCGGGCACGGTGGTCGTCCGAGAGGACATCGACGCGGTGGTGGACGCGGCGGCGGCCGACCTGATGTTTCAAGCGGTCGCGTGCGTGCGCGCCTTCGGCGACTTCCACATCGCACTCTCGGGCGGCTCGACACCCGCGCCGCTCTATCGGCGCCTGATGTACGACCCGAACTTCCGCGACTTGCCCTGGAAGCGGACGCACCTGTGGATCGTCGACGAGCGCCGCGTGCCCTTCGGCGACGAGAAAAGCAACTTCGGCATGATTCGGGAGTGGATCGTCGAGCACAGCGACATCCCCGCCGATCAGGTGCACCCGATGACGCCGTACACGCGCGACGAGGAAACGGGCGAGCTCCGCCAGGCGGCGCACCCGGACGTGTCATACGAGGCCGAGCTGCGCGAACATCTGGGCTGGCGCCCCAAGGGGCACGATCGGCTCGACTACGTTTTGCTTGGAATGGGCGACGATGGGCACACCGCGAGCCTCTTTCCGAACTCGCGGGGCCTGCATGTCCGGGATCGGCTCGCGGTGCTCAACGACGGCGAGGGCGTCGTCCCCCCGCCGCGGATCACGATGACGTTCGACCTGATCAACGCCGCGAGACTGATCGCGGTGATGGTCACGGGCGAACGCAAGCGGAGCATGTTGGATCGCGTGGCGCGGGGCGACGGCTCGGTGAGCGAGCTGCCCATTCTCGGCGTTCGGCCGTTGGGCGGCGAGATGCGGTGGTACCTCGACCGCGACGCGTGCCCCTTGCCGAGTGGCGCCTGAGCGTGTCTGCGATCCCGATCGAGGCCAACGAGCGTGTGTCATTCGGTGTCGCGCACGAGGATGACCGCGTCGCGGTCATCGCGAAGCCCCCGCGGCTGGTGACCACGCCCGGCGTGGGGCACGAGCACGACACCCTGCTCAATGGCCTGATCGCGCGGTGGGGCGATCGGCTCTCGCAGCTCGGTGCGGCCCGATCGTGGGGGCTCTTGCACCGGCTCGATCGCGAGACCAGCGGCCTGCTGCTCGTAGCGTTCGACGTCGAGGCGTATCGCCATCTGCGGGCCCAGTTTGAGGCGACCAACGTCCGCAAGTTCTACTGGGCGGTCGTTCGTGGCACCCCGAAGCGTGAGCGAGGCGTCGTCAAGCTGCCCATCGCCGAGCAGCTCAAGAAAAACAGCAAGTACACGCAGGTGCGCACGGCGCGCATCGCCGCCCGCGGCGATCGGGCGGCGCGGGCCGCGGTGACCGCCTACCGCACCCTCGCCACGGGGCACGGCGCCTCACTGATCGAGGCCCGCCCGGTCACCGGGCGGCTCCATCAGATCCGTGTGCATCTCGACGCGATCGGATGCGCCGTGCTGGGTGACAAGCTGTACGGGCCCAAAGCGGTCGACGATGCGGCGGCGCGACTCGCGCTGCACGCGCACCGGATCTCGGTCGAGCACCCCGACGGCGGACGTCTCGATGTGTCTTCGGGGTGGCCGAAAGACCTGCGAAACGTGCTGCGCCGCGCCGGCTTGCCGCGTCCGGATCTCGAGGCCGATCAGGACGATTGATCGAGGCTGCGCATCAGCTCGCTCGCGATGCCGTCGGCGAAGAGCACGCCCGAGGGCGTGAGCCTCCAGCGATCGGCGCGATCGAGCTGCCCGCGTGTTTCGATTGAGGCGGCGCACGCCTCGAGCCGGTCGGCGGTGGGCCCGTCCAACTCGCGCGCCGCGTCCAGCATCGCGTGCGCGGCGACGCCCTCGGAGAGCCGCAGCCCGGTCATCAGCCGCTCGGCGAGCGCCCGCCGAGGGTCGGGCGGCTCGGCGTCGACGATAGGCGCAAAGCCGTCGTGATCGCCGCGCAGGTAATCGTCGAGCCGGGGCGTGTTCTTCCACCGCCAGCCGCCGACGTGCGCCGATGCGGACGGGCCCGCGGCGAGCCAGGATTCTTGGCGCCAGTACGCGAGGTTGTGCCGGCAGGCCTGCGCGTCGGCGGCGAGCTCGAAAGAGCACACGTCTGAACTCCAGTCACTTCC
>JBCAXI010000318.1:0-3587 GCA_038534175.1 Planctomycetota bacterium
CGGTCTTGAACCGCCTGAATCGCCGGCGTCCGTAGTTGTCCACCGTCGCGCGCACCAGCGTCGCGTTGGGCACCGTGACCACCGAGTTGTAGAACGTGCGAATCCGGGTCGAACGCATCCCCAACTGCTCGACCGTGCCCTCCACGTCATCGATCTTGACCCAATCGCCCACGACAAAGGGTCGGTCGGCGATCACCGCGATCGACCCGAAAAAGTTCTCGATCGTGTCCTTCGCCGCGAACGCGAACGCCAAGCCGCCGATGCCGAGGCCCGTGAGCAGTGGCACGATCTCCACGTCGAACGAGTCCGCGACGTAGATCACCGCCATGATCGTCACGACGATCTTGAGCGTGCGACGCGCCAGCGGGATGAGCAGATCGTCCAGGTGCGTCTTGGTGCGCACGGCCCGACGCATGAAGTAGCCCGAGAGCAGATCGACCAACCGGTACGCCGTCAGCACTCCCGCCAGCGACGCGAACACCCGCACCGCGATCAGCAGCACGAGCAAGGCTGTCGGGGGCAGAAACAGCGTGGGCAGCGCGACGTACCAGAACACCGCCGCCACGAGCAGCCCGAAAGGGCGCACCGTGCGCTTGAGATTCTCCTTGTCGGATTCGTCCTTGTCCGTGAAACGCCGCCAGAGCAACGCCAGCACGAACCGCGACAGGTAGTCGAGCAGGAGCCCGGTGAACACGAGCACCACGAGCCCGAGCACCTGCCAGTACTCGACCGAGGCGATCCGTCCGATCTGCAATTCCGCCGGGATGCGTTGGCGGATCTGCATCTCCAGCGTCTGCAGCGACATCGGCGGCGTGCGACCGCCGGTCAGCCCTCCCGTGCGCACGTACAACGCCGTGATGTCGTCCGCGGTCTGGCGGCTGAACTTCCACTCGCCATTCGGCTGCCTGCGCAGCGTGATCGCGAAGTCCTCGCCGACCAGGCTCGACACCTGCTCGTGACGCAACACGCCCGCCTGGGGATAGAACGTGACGAAGTCTCGCTCCTCGAGCGACGGGTCGCCCTTCCAGGGCAAGCCCGGGTACACACCAATGCGCTCGATCACGAATTTCAGCATCACCGCCCGGTTGGGCCCCATGGTGCCGGTCAATCGCGGCAGGTTGATGCAGCGGGCGGCCTGACGAAGCGCCGCCTCGCGATCCGCCAATCGAGAATTCTCGGCGTTCCGCATCGCCTCCAAGAACGTCGCAAACGTATCGCGAGGACTTACAAACCTGTCGTCTACCACGACGACGGGCGCGGGCTCCGGCACCGCCTGAGGGCTCGGGGCCCCGTTTGTGGGCAGCGGGAGGTCCTGAGCGAACGCCGCAGCGCCGAGCCATCCCAACACACACGCCGCGATCAGCTTCCAAGGTCGATGAGACATCACGCGCATGCTAGCCAACGCGATCCCGCGCCTGGCGATCCGCGGCGACTCTCGCCACACTGCGTGCGTGAACGAACCCCAATCGATCCAACGCCGACTCGAAGTCGCCCGTGGCGACGCGCCCGCCGACCTCATCCTCCGAGGCGCCCGCGTGCTCGACGTCTTCCAAGCCGAGTTCTTCGTGGCCGACATCGCGATCCGGGACGGCGTCATCGCGGGCGTTGGCCAATACGACCGCGCCGAGAGTGTCATCGACGTCGCCGGCCGCGTCGTAACGCCAGGGCTCATCGACGCCCACATGCACGTCGAGTCCACCATGCTGCGCCCGAGCGTGTTCGCGCCCCTGGCGTTGAGCAAGGGCACGACGGGCGGCGTGCTGGATCCGCACGAGATTGCCAATGTGCTCGGGATCGACGGGATCCGCTGGATCATGGACGATGCAGAGACCGTGCCCGGGCGATGGGTGTTCGCCGCGTCGAGCTGCGTGCCCGCCTCGCCGCACGAGACCAGCGGCGCCCGTCTCGAAGCTGAGGACCTCGCCCATCTGTTCGATGATCCACGCGTCGTCGCGCTCGCCGAGTTGATGAACTTTCCCGGCGCCATCGCCGGGGATCCTGGCCTGCTCGCCAAGTTACGCCTCGGCCTCGAGCGTCGCGGCGTGGTGGATGGGCACGCCCCGGGGCTCTCGGGGCGATCCTTGCAGGCCTACGTCGGCGCCGGGGTCTCCTCCGACCACGAGTGCACAACCGCCGACGAAGCCCGCGAGAAGCTCCGCGCCGGGCAGATGGTGTACATCCGAGAGGGCAGCGCCGCGCGCAACCTCGAGGCGCTGCTCCCGGCCGTCACCGATCACAACTGGTGGCGATTCGGGTTCTGCACCGATGATCGGCACCCGGACGACCTCGCCGACGACGGTCACATGGACCACGTCGTCCGGCGGGCTATCACGCTTGGACTCGATCCTGCCAGAGCGATCGCGATGGCGAGCCACACCACCGCGCGCCATTACGGCTGGCGCCGCGTGGGCGCGGTCGCTCCGGGGTTCGAGGCCGATCTCGTCGTCTTTGATGACGAGCGTTCGCTCCGCGCCAAACAGGTCCTCGTGGCGGGCCGCCTCGTGGCGAGCAATGGACAGTCCGAGATCACGCCCGCCGCCGCGCCGAATCCGCCGAGACTCGCCGAGTCCGTCAGATTGCGCCCGGCCTTCGACGAGGCGGCGCTGCGGATCCCCGCTGGGCCATCGCGCGTGCGCGTGATCGGCATGCTCGAGGGCCAGCTACTGACCGAGCGCCAGATCGAGGCGCCGAGCGTTCAGGGCGACCAGATGGTCGCCGACCCGACGCGCGACCTGCTCAAGCTCGCGGTCATCGAGCGTCACGGCAAGGCAGCCGCGGACCAGACGGGCGTCGGTCTCGGGTTTGTGCGCGGGTTCGGACTCCGGCGCGGCGCCCTCGCCACCACCGTCGGGCACGATTCGCACAACATCGCTGTGGTCGGCGCGTGCGACGCCGACATGGTGGTCGCGGCCCGAGAACTCGGGCGGCTCGGCGGCGGGCTCTGCGCCGTCGCCGAGGGCAACGTCCTCGCCAGCCTGCCCCTGCCCATCGCCGGGCTCATGTCGGATCGCCCGGCGGACGAGGTCATCGAGACCTATCGGTCGGTCCTCGACGCGGCGGCCACCCTTGGCGCCGCCCAGCGAGACCCCTTTATGCCCCTCAGCTTCCTCCCACTGACCGTCATCCCGCACCTCAAGCTGGGCGATCGCGGACTCGTGGACGTGGACCGATTCGAGATCGTCCCCCTCGCCGCCGACGCCCCGGGGGGCGTATACTGACCTCCGTCGGGCGATTGGCGCAGTTGGCTAGCGCGCATCCATGACAAGGATGAGGTCACAGGTTCGAGCCCTGTATCGCCCATTTCAGCGTGCACCACCGCTCGCGCAACCCATACATGTAGACGTGATGCTCAACCCGGAACGCTGAACCGAGGGCGGTCTTTACGCCATTCGCGAAGCAACCGCATTCGGCACTGTGGTGACGCGGCGGACTCAGCCGCCGTCGGATTCCCAGAGCAGCATCACCTTGGCCGACGCCATGTCGCCCTTTCTTGGGCGCACCACGATCCGCGTGACCTCGAGCTCGTCGGCCTCGTCGGCGATCCGATCGAGCTCGTTCTGCAACTGGTCTTCGAGGAGCTCGAGCCG
>JBCAXI010000319.1:0-3584 GCA_038534175.1 Planctomycetota bacterium
GGCGAAGTGATCGCGTCCTGTGAGCGCCTCGACCGTCTCGCGCGCCAGCGTGTCGATGATCTTGACGCGGCCGTTGTGCTGCACCGCCAGCCCGCGGAGCGGCGACACATCCACCGCGGTCGCGAACGCGCGCTTCGCCTCGGTCGAGACGACCTCGGCGCGCAGATCCGGCTGGCCGAACGGATTCGCAAGCCGCTCGGCGGCCTCGGCGTCGACGATCTGCTCCTCGGGATGCTCGTTGCCCGCGGGGGCGTACTGCCCGAGCGCCATGGGCGTCCACCCGAGCACGAGCACAAGCCACACACTCCATTTCATCCGACACCTCCCGCGGTCTCGAGCGCCCGCGCCGGCTTCTGCTCGGCGGTCGGGCTCGCGACGGGCTTGGGTTCCGATTGGTGCTCGCGTCGCAGCCGATCGCGCTCGCGACGCACGAGCCAGGGCTTCACATAGAACGCCCACGGCGTGCCGAGCGCGACCAGCACGCTCCCTAGCGCCACGACGTAGATGCCCGGGTTGTTGCCAACGCGAAGGATCGTGAATCGAGCGAACGGGCGGCTGATCTCGCCCCGGTCGGCCTGGGCCTGCGACTCCTGCCAGCCCTGCTGGTCCCAGCCCGACTGGCTGAGCTTGAACTGGTTTGGGCTAAACCCGCTGGCGAGTCGGCCGAAAAGGTTCACGAGCGGCGGGCGGTCGTCGCTTTCCATGAATGGCGCCCGCAGCGGGCTGTTGAGCTTCGTGACGTGGGTGTAAGGCTCGAAGGCCGCGGGCGCGAGCGAGCCATCGGGCGCGATGCCGCGACGGGGCGTGACCCGCAGCGTGGACTGGTAGTCGCGCGGCGCGCCGCGGTGGTCGTACGCGAGCATCTCGAAGTCGGCGAGCGCAACGCGGAAGTCGCCGAAGCGATGCCGCACCGGCCCCACCGCGAGTGTGAGCCGGCGCCCGTCGGGCAGGCGCACCCGTCGAGCGCCCTGCGGCATGTCTTGTCCGGCGGGGATGTCACCGGCGAACGGATTGAACGGAATCCAGACCAGCTGGTGCCACGTGCCGCCCGGCGCGTCGGCGAACGGCATCGACACCTCGATCGCCGTCAGCGAGTCGCGGTGCGTGCCGATGCGCTCTCGGTCCTGCTCGGACTCGGGCGTCGGGATGGGACGCTCGAAGGGACGACTGTGGCGCCAACGCTGCGCGACGCGAAGGTCAAGCCGCGGCGCCGAGGGCGTGGGATCGTCGATGAAGTCCGCGAGGCGATCGTCCTCGAGCGGCATCCGGCGCGGCGCTCGTCCGGGTGCCCGCACGATTGCCTCGGCGCCATCGGCCGCGTCTTGCAGGTAGATCTGGATCTTCGTGTCGTCGAGGAACCAAACGCGGATCGCCGGATCGGGATCTCGGCGTTGCGGGCGTCCGTCGGCACCCGGAGCGCCCTGCACGAGGTCTTGGTTGATCTCGGGATAGCGGTGGTAGACGTATCGATCGAAGACCTCGCCACCCGGGCCCGAGACGCGAACGATCGCGACGCTGCTCGTGCCCCCGCGGTAGCCGTCGGTGACGATCGGGAACGGCGGCTCGGGCAGCATCTCGCGCACCTCGACGTCGTAGTCGCCCACGCCGATGGTCGCACCTGGCTCGGCCGGGATGATCGCCAGCCCGTCCACCTCGGGCACCTCGACGACGAGGCCCTGCAACGCGCGCTCGGGAATCGGCTGCTGCAACGCGGCCCAGCGGAGCGGGTCGAACCGCTCTTGGACCTCGATGGCGAAGGCCGCGTTCTCGGCGAGGCGCCGAACCGGATCGCGCGGGAGGAACCAGAACGCGAAGGCGGGCGTGTCGTCGTCCGAGGGCGACGCGCCCGGCGCGTACTGCAGCAACTGGAGCAGCCGCAGAGGCTGCAGACCGACCGCCGGATCGACGGCGCCGGGCGTGGAGGGATCGATCCGCTCGTGGTCCGCTCGCGGCTCGGCGTATGGGGCGTAGCCAACGACGCGGAACGACACGCGCTCGTCGAGCAGGCTGCCGTTCGGCCGAAGGATCGGACGATCGAGCCCGCGGGCGGCGGCATCGGCGGGGAGCGGACGGCCGGCGAGCGACCACGCGGTCGGCGTGTCGGGGCCGGCGTCCAACGCGTACGCGTTGTACCGGGGCAGCCGCATCGGCCACTGCTCGAACCGCCCGTCCGTCGCGACGTGCAGCGCGACCGCGTTGATGTCGTAGAAATGTCCGATTGCCGGGCCGACGCCAGGTGCGCCCGTTGTCGCGTCGGGCAGGCCAGCCTGCAAGAACAGATCGCCCTCGCGCTTGAGCCCCGCGTAGTAGATCGAGCCGATCGAGATCACGACGATGCCGGTGTGCACCGTGAGCACGCCGATGTTCTTGAAGGTGAACTCGATGCGACGCAGCGTGGCGACGACCATGTTGAGCACGAACGCGGCCAGCACGACTCGCAGCGGCCACCAGGAGTAGAACTCTAGCTCGGTCATCTCGAAGCCGGGGAGTCGCCGGAGCGTGGTGTCGTCGTAGGCCGCGACGAACTCGGGAACGAGCCGCACGCCGGTCTGATGGACGGTGTCGTAGCGCAGGCTGGGCCAGGTGATCGGCGTGTCGATGCTGAACCAGAGCCACGCGGCGGCGAGCGCGATCGAGACACCGGCCGCGCCAAGCGCTAGGCGTCGCGGCACGGGCCCCCAACCAACAAGCAGTCGCCGACCCAGCCATAGCGCGAGCGTGACTGGTATCGCGATCACGAGCAGCAGCGCGAGGCCGTAGATCAGATATGTCGGGATCAACGCGAGAAGGCCGATCGGCACCGACGCCAACAGCCCGAACAGCGCGACGATCGACAGCAGGCTGACCGAGAGCTTGATCGACGAGAAGGCGCGAAGCAGAGCCTTAAGTGGCCACGCCCACGCGGGGAACGCGCGGTCGTCCCACGCGAGGCTGCGTCTCCACTTGGCGCTCATCGTGCGGCGCTCATGCGATGGTGTACCCCCAGGTTGGGTACATGCTAGGCGTGCATTTCGGCCAGACGAGCATCATTCTGCATGCACAAGAATTGAGCCGGGACGGACGCCTCCATCACACCCCGCGCCGCCGAGCCATTCGCGGGCGTTCGGCACAGCGTGAGCCCGGCGGGGGGCGCCGGCGCGTTCAGCGTGAACGCCTCAGGATTCAATCCGAGCGCCTGTGCACCGCGCGTGGTGGCCATCGCGAGCAGCGTGCGTGGGTCGACGCCGTCGCGCTGGTGCAATCGTCGAGCATCGGCGAGCGGGCCGAACGCGCCGCGCGTCGGATCGGCGGCCGAGGTCGGCAGGCCGGCCAATGAGTCGGTCCCCAGGCAGACATTGACGCCCGCGTCCAGCAGATCGCGGTAGCGGTGCGGCCCGAGATCCCTCGGGACATCGAAAAACTCGGCCGCGCGGGGGCAGTACGCGACGCTCACGCCGGCCGCCGCGAGCGTGTGGATGTCCGCATCCCGGACATCGGCGACGTGCGCCGCCAGAATCGGGCAGCCCGCCTCGCGGGCGGCGAGAAGCTGCCGCGCGTTTCTGGCGAACCAATATGGAAGCGCCGATGACAGGATCGCCAACGAT
>JBCAXI010000320.1:0-3581 GCA_038534175.1 Planctomycetota bacterium
TCTAGCATCGACGCCCCGCGCCGGATCGGTTTGGCAGGGGCCGCCTGGAGAGCGTACAAAAAAGCCCCGCGCGAAACGGGGCCAGGAAGTCATCCGGTCTCGGACCAAGATCAGGGACGGCTTTTACGGGCAGCCGAGCGACCACTCCGCCAGGTAGCACGAGAAATCGGACAGATCGACCACGCCGTCGCCC
This sequence comes from Planctomycetota bacterium, assembly GCA_038534175.1. Lineage (GTDB taxonomy): Bacteria > Planctomycetota > Phycisphaerae > Phycisphaerales > UBA1924 > JBCBZM01. The sequence goes on from JBCAXI010000320.1 coordinate 194, forward strand.
GAGCCGGGGACGCACGAGCCGGTCGTGGTGATATCGGCCATGAGCCCGCCCAGGGACCACAGCGACAGGTAGCACGAGAAGTCCGACAGATCGACCAGTCCGTCCGACGCGCCGGGCACGCACGAGCCGAAGGTGGTGATGTCCGCCAGCGCACAGCCGTGGTCGAACTCGACGAACGCGTTGGAGTCGTCGAGGTTCAACCAGCCGACATTCTCGCCCCAGGCGTAGCCGCGGAGACGCCGGGCGAATAGGTCGTACCGCGCCCGCTGGCCGAAGGCCTCGAGCGTGGGCGTATCGAAATTGAACCAGCCAAGATTCTCCGCCCAGGCGAAGCCACCGAGCCAGCCGTCGACCTGGTCGACGTTGACGCCGTAGTTCGAGTTGTTGGTGTTGGCGTACTGATCGCTGGGCATCGCGAGTCCGCGGCCGACGTCGATCCAGCCGGCGTTCTCCGCCCAGACATAGCCCTCAACATGGGCGCCGAGGTAGCGCACGCCGTCGGCACCGCCATTGGCGTCGGCCCAGTTCGTCCAGCCGATGTTCTCGTGCCACGCGAACTTGTTGGTCGAGTCCACGTTCGTCTGCGCCAGGGCCGCGCCGGCCACGATCATCGTCGCCGCCATCGCGGCCAGGTTCGGGGTTCGCATGCAGAGCTCCTCATGTCACGCAAAGATTCGGGCGGGACGGTTGGCGATCGCCTCTCAGAATAGAGAACGCCCCGGCTGTGACAAGAGCCGCGACGAGGATCGGCCCACGCCATCACCCATCGCTCGCGGTTCCACACACTTTCTCGACGCCCCCGCTACTCTCCACGCTCGAAGCGCTCGTAGCTCAGCAGGACAGAGCAGCGGTTTCCTACGCACAAGTGGGACTCGCTCCGGCAACGGGGCGATGCCAACCGGGTGAATTCGGGGAAACCCCACCCCAGTCTCAATGCCGGCACAACCCGGCATCGTCACACTGGGCGGGCAATCCCGAGCCGAGCCGTCGGCGGGGCGTTCCCGATCTCTCTGAGAGACTCAGGATCGGCCGGCGGAAGGTGTAGAGACCAGCGGGTGAGCCGCCCCGGCGATACCCCCGCACCCGAGACGACTCCGTGGGATCACCCATAGGGACGACCCGGGAAGCGCCCGGCATCCACGCGCGGCCACCCCGCTCGCGGATGATGAGATGGTCCGGCCCCCGGCGAGATCCGGGATCGGCTGAAACCGCAGGTCGGAGGTTCGAGTCCTCCCGGGCGCGTTACAACAGGTCAAATCATCCGATCACACGCACTCTAAATACCTATCAAATAACGACTTCCGTCAATTAGCCTGGACTGGGTGACCAACTCCCCCATACTGGCGGCATGGAGAGAGTCCAGCGTCTCCGCGTACCGGCCCATCGATCGACCCCATCGCGGTCTCGGTGCGCCCGGGCGCGCCGGAAGAATGGCGGACGACTGGTCTGCGTCGCCCTTCTGCCGTTGCTTTCGCTCGCCGCGCTGTCGGCCTGCACCGCACAACGACCGGCGCGCCCCGCGGAGATCGCCGCCTCCCGGGCACCCGAACGGGCCGAGTCCGTCTTCCTGACCCGGCGCCTCGCCGAGCAGCGCGCCCGCGACATCTACGCGGCGATCCCAGGCCCCGAGTTCGCCCGGCGCGACGCGACGCTGAACCACCGCCCGCCGACCCCGATCCTCGCCAGCGATGACTGGCCCCAGCCCGCGCGGGCCAGCGGCGAGTTCATCTCACGCTTCCGAACGTCCCCGTCGGCCCGCTCATTCACGTTCTTCCGCGGCCCGGGCTACGAGCGCTTCGGCCATCGCCGCGGCGGGCGGGCGTCGACCTTCCGTCCGCGTTGAGCCCCCCGCGAGCGCATGCAAAGAGCCGCCCGGCCTATCGACCGAGCGGCTCGGGTGACCCCGATGACCCCCCCGAGAATCCGGGTTCGGTTCAGTCGAACAGCGCCGCCGTGGGAGGCAGGTCGATCGACTTGAGATCCAGCGTGGTCTCGATGCGGAAGTTCGACTGCGTGGTGTGCCGCTCGGCGAAGAAGAAGTGCAGCGTGTACGTGCCGCCGTCCTGCAGCCAGTTGAGCCGGTCGAGCTCGACGGTCTGCTCGGTCGCGCCGTGCACGCCGCCCAGATCGATCACGAGCTTGCCGTCGATGTACACCCACACGTCGTCGTCACCAATGAACCGGAACACCTGCCCGCTGTTGGCCTCGTACGTGAACTTGGTGCCGAGCTCGAACGTGAAGTGGAAGTTTTTGTCCGTCGTGAAGTTCCCGTAGAGGTCGTTGTTGACCGGGAAGAACCCGCCGCGGTTCGAGTACGTCGGGTCCTGCTTGTCGTCGAACACGTACTTGTTGGTGCCCTCGACGCGACGCAGCGTGATGTCGAGCGGACGCGAGGCGTTCACGCCCGGCACATCGCGGAACCACTGGCTCATCGAATCGGCCGAGGTCACCGCGCTGCCCACGGACTCCATCGAGCCGGCCTTGTCGCCGTCGCGCCCGTCGATGTACTCGCGGGGCGGCATGACGTTGCGCCCCTGGGCGTCCTTCCACTGCGAGGTCACGCGGCGCCCGCCGTCGCGGAAGACCGGCTTGCCGTCCTCATCGAGCTGGTCCTGGACCATCTCCATGTAGTGCCCGAAGCTGCCGCCGCCATTGGCGTTCTTCGGCTGACGCTGGAAGTCCGGGTGCGGGCTGTCCTGACTGCCGGCGCGGAAGTCGCGCACCACGCCGGTGAGGGCGACCTCGTCCTTCATGTGCTCGAACGGATCGCCCGGGTCGGCGGGCACGCCGCCGCCGGTGCTCCCGCCGCCCAACACGTTGGGCGTGCCGGGCGAGCTCTGCTGCTGCCCGATCTGGGCGCTCGACAGGCCGGCGCTCACCGCCAGGCCCGCGATCGCGAGCAGCGCCGCGCCACCCGCTCCGTTCATTCGGCGTTTCGTGTTGCTCAGGTCGCGGTTCATGGTGGTCTCCTGTCGCCTCGGATGTCGCGGTCAACCCGCGGACGCCGTCGATCGGCGCCCGTCCAAACCCGCCGCCGGACTCCGACGCCGGCGACACTCAACCGTCCAATCCCGCCGAACGCTCGCCACCCCCAACCACCGCCACGATTCACATGCCCGCCGCTCTGTGACGCCTCGGCAACCGCAGCCCGCAGAACACGCCCGAGAACATCCGATCTCCGCGCAAAAGAGAAACGCGCCCGGAGACGCGTTCCTCGACCCGGGGGCTCTCCCTCCTCTCGCGAGGACCCCAGAGTCTCTCTCTCACCCAGCGGGCGGACTTTCTCCTCCCGCCATCAGTCCCACAGCGCCGTCGTGGGCGGCATCTGCAGGCTCTTCAGGCGGAGCGTTGTTTCCAGGCGGAAGTTCGATTGCGTGGTGTGACGCTC
>JBCAXI010000321.1:0-3578 GCA_038534175.1 Planctomycetota bacterium
GCGTCGATCGCCACGATCTCGCCGAGGGCGTCCCGATCGATCGACTCGAGCTCGGCGGCGAATCGCAGGCTCGATGCGGAGTAGCAGCGCGCGTTGCCGCCACGGGCCGCCGCGAGGAGTTTGCGGGCCTGCTCGCCATCGCACGTCAGCGGCTTGTCGACGTAGGTGGGCAGCCCGCGCTCGAGCGATGGCAGCGCCAGCTCCAGATGCCGATGCCCGTTCACCGCGAGCACGAGCACGCCATCCACGGCGTCGAGCATCGCGTCCAACGACGCCGCGCGTTCGGCACCGAGCGCCTCACCCCTTTGGATCCAGTCGTCGACGTCACTCTTATTGGGCCAGTCGTGCCGCCCGTCGGTCCAGTAGTGCGTCACGCGCGCTGCGGTCTCGCCCGCCTGGTTCATCTCGCTGATTCGGCGGGTGAACTCGGGAAAGTGGCTGCTGTCGACACCGATCACACCTAGCCGCATCGCGCGTCTCCCAATCCGATCCAAGGAGCCCACTCCCGCTCCGCCGCGCGGACTGTAGCGGCGATCTCCCGCCCCTTCAGAGCTCGATCGGCCCATTCTGTCGGAGGCTCTCTCGCTCGGCTTCCAGAAGCCGGGTCACCTCGAGCGCCTCATCGAGCGTGGGTGTGATGGCTCGCTCGCCCCGAATGGCGTCCACCACCGCCCGGGCCTGATACTGGTACCCGTCGCCCGATTCAATCGTGATCGGCTCGGTTCGACCCTCGAACGTCAGCGTCAGCGGCCGCTCGGCTTGGCTGTTGAACTCGGCCGTGGCGTGCTCGAACGTGACGATGTACCGCATGCGGAAGGGCACATCGCCCCCAGGCAGCCACCCGCCCACGGCCGAAACCATCGACGGCCCACCCCCATAGCGGTACGCGGTCGCGACGTGCGAGGTATCGCCCCGGGCGTGCAATGCCGCAGGCGGCCCGAACAGCCATCGGATCATGTCCACGTCGTGCACGTGCAGATCGAATAGCGCGCCGCCCGAGCGGTCATCGTCTTGATAGAACCCCTCGCCCCATCCCGGCCGGCCACCGAGCCGCTCAAAGCGGGCGCTGAGAACGGGGCCGTACGCCTGCCGGTCGATCGCGTCCTTCAGCCAGCTCCACCCGGGCCAGAACCGCATGCACATCGCGGGCTGGCAGTGCCGCGAGGTCTGGCCCTGTTGCTCGATGAGCGGCACCACCTCGTCGGACCGCGTCGCGATCGGCTTTTCGACCAGCACATGCTTGCCGGCCTCCATCGCTCGGGCCGCCAGGGCCACGTGCGTGTCCGTCGGCGTGCAGATGCTCACGAGGTCCACCTGCGGGTCACGCAGGATCTCGTCCGCGTCGTGGTACGCGACCATGCTGTCCGGATCGAACATCGGCGCCATCGCCCGGTCGGCGTCGATGTTGCCTTGCGCGCCGGTGTTGCCCACCAGCCGGTGGGCGTTGCGGTCGCACACCGCGACCAGTCGGCACCGCTCGGGCCATTGGGCGTACGAGCGGATGTGCGTCTGGCCCATGAAACCCAGGCCGATCACGCCGACGCCGACGCGTGATGGACTCGTCATCCCGATCTCCCTCGCTCGGATTGTGGGCTCGCGACCCCACAATTGGGTCGACAGCGCGCCGTGATCAGGGCTTCGTGATGTGAGGCTCTATGGATCACGCCGCGCCCAGCCCATCAAAAATCGACCTGGCGGCAGCGACATCGGCGACGCGCTGCGATCCCGATTCGCGCTCGATCAGAACGTCCACCCGCACTTCCATCGCGCCGAGCAGCTCGAAGTAGCGGTCCATCGGCACCGAGCCCACGCCCGCGGGTCGCTCAACGCCCCACGTGCCCGTCTCGGTCGTGGGGTCGGCGTCCTTGAGGTGGGCCTGGACGACCCAGGGACTCAACGCTCGCAAGGCCTCGATGGGATCGCCCATCCCGTACAGCACCATGTTCGCCGGATCGAAGTTCACGCCCACACCGGGGTGATCGATCGCGCGCAGTACGGTGATGAGCGTGTCGGCGTCCTCCTGGCCGGTCTCGAGCGCGGTGCGCACGCCGTGCCGAGCGAAGACGTCGGCGACCTGGCGGATGCGGTCGAGCATCGTCTCGCGTTCTGGGTCGCTCGGCTCGTGCGGCAGGAAGCCCGCGTGGTACGTCACGAGCGAGAGCCCGAGCGACTCGGCGATCACCGCGTCGCGTTGCGCGAGCTCTAAATTCACTTGCCAATGCTCGCTCGGACGGAGCCCGCCGGTGCGCTTGATCGACTCGAGCGTCGTGTAGTCCTCACCGATCGGCTCCATCATGCCGCTCAAAATCGCGATCCCGGCATCGGCGAGACGCTTCGACGTCTCCGCGAGGTCCCACGCATCGGTGCGGATCGGGCGCAGCGCCAGCTGCACGGCGTCGAGCCCGCACGCACTCACACGCTCTACAAGCTCACTGGGCGAGTCGGCCTGCAACGACCACGAGCACACGCCGAGCCGACCGATCACGCGTGCACCTCCGCCCGCGACGGCTTCGCCTCGGCGAGCGACTGGTCGGCCTCGCTCGGGCGCCAGCGCACGAATCCCTCGATCGCCTGGTACTCGGGCAGCCCGAGCTGGTCATACAACTCGGCGGTCTGGCGGTTCCGGTCCTCGGCGCGTTCCCAGAACTCGCGTGTGTCCCACGGCCCGGGGAAGAGCGCGCGGTCCTTCTGGCTCTCGTGCTTAAAGATCGCGACCCGCTTGCGGCTCACCTCGCTCGGGCTCAGCGGCACGGCCATCTCGATCTCGTGCGGCTCGTACTCCTGCCACGCGCCGCGGTACAGCCACAGCTCGCACGCACGCATCCAGTCGCGATCGGCGAGGCGATGGAACGCGGTCGTGATCGCCGACAGACAGACGCGGTGCGTGCCGTGCGGGTCGGAAAGATCGCCCGCCGCGTACACGAGGTGGGGGCGCACCCGCTCGAGCAGGGCCGCGATGATCTCGATGTCGTCCTCGCCGATCGGCTTCTTCTTCACGCGCCCCGTCTCGTAGAACGGCATGTCGAGAAAGTGGATGTGCTCGTCGCGCACGCCGGAGTACTTGGCGGCCGCGCGGGCCTCGGTGCGTCGGATCAGCGCTTTGATCCGCTGCAGCTCGGGCGAGTCGATCTCGCCCGGCTTCTTCGACCGGACGAACTGCTCGACGTGGTCCTCGATGCGCTGCACCGCGTCGTCGTCCACGCCCTCGAAGGCGCGCGCGAACTCGACCATGCAGTCGGCCTGGCGCAGCGCGTCCTCGTCGAACACCGCGATGTTGCCCGAGGTCTGGTAGGCGACGTGGACCTCATGTCGCTGGTCGCACAGGCGGATGAACGTGCCACCCATGGAGATCACGTCGTCATCGGGATGCGGGCTGAACACGATGACGCGCTTCGGAACTGTGTCGGGCCCGTTCTCGTCGCTGACGCCCTTGCCCGCGACGAAGCGGGGGCGATCCTTCTTGCCGCCCGGCCAGCCGGTGATCGTCTTTTGCAGGCTCTTGAACACGTCGATGTTGAGCTGATAGGCCTCGCCCTGCACGCTCAACAGCTCCTGAAGGCCGTGCTCGTTGTAGTCCT
>JBCAXI010000322.1:0-3569 GCA_038534175.1 Planctomycetota bacterium
CACGGCGACGTGGCGACCGCCCGCTCGGCGTTTAAGGAGGGCGTGTACGACTTCATCGAGAAGCCGCTAGATCTGGAGGTGTTCCGAAACCTGATCAACCGCGCGGCCGAGACGGTGCTGCTGCGGAACCAGAACGCGGATCTCAAGAGAGAACTTGAGACCGAGGAGATGGCGGGGATGATCGCCGTCTCCGAGCCGATGCGGCGTGTGCTCGCGACGGTGAAGACCGTGGCGCGATCGACGATTCCCGTGCTGATCACGGGCGAGAGTGGCGTCGGCAAGGAGCTGGTGGCGATGGCGGTTCACAAGAATTCGCCGCGGGCGAAGGGGCGATACGTCGCGTTCAACTGCGCCGGTCAGAGCGAGAGCCTGATCGAGGACCAGCTGTTTGGGCACGTGAAGGGCGCGTTCACGGGCGCCGACAAGGATCGCGAGGGCGTGTTCGAGTACGCGAGCGCTGGTTCCGGGCCGGGGGGCGGCGGCGGGACTTTGTTCTTGGACGAGATCGGCGACATGCCGCTGACGATGCAGGCCAAGCTGCTCCGCGTGCTGGAGTCGGGCGAGGTCGTGCGGCTGGGTGCCAACGAGCCCCGCAAGACGAATGTGCGGTTCGTGAGCGCGACGAATCGCGATCTCAAGCAGATGGTCGAGGAGGGCACATTCCGCGAGGACTTGTACTTTCGGATCAACGGGTCGCACGTGCAGATCCCGCCGTTGCGGGAGCGGCGCGAGGACATCCCGCCGCTGGTGCGGCATGGGATCGCCCGATTCGCGAACGAGATGGGCGTCGAGGGCGAGGCGGCCGTCGTGCCCGACATCACCGACGCGGCGATGATGCGTCTGACGGCGTACGACTGGCCGGGCAACGTGCGGCAGCTCTTGAATGTCGTGCAGAACACGGTGGTGGTCGCGCTCGGGGAGGCCGCGGGGAGTGGAGACGAGCCAGTCGTGGATGTACGGCACATTCCCGACGATGTGCGCGCGGGGGACGACGCGGGCGACGTGAGCGTTGGGGCGGCGAGCCTGGCCGGCACGAGCCTGGACACGATCGAAAAGCGGGCCATTCGAGAGACGCTGCGGCTGACCGGCGGCAACCGCGAGCAGGCGGCCAAGCTGCTGGGTATCGGGGAGCGAACGCTCTATCGGAAGCTCAAGGAGTACGGGCTGCGGTAATCAGCGTCGATCCGCCGGATCGACGAATGGGTGGGCACCCCTCGCTGTCGGCTTTGCCGACATCTCTCCCGCAAGCGGAGAGACAGGAATCAGAACTCTGGAGCGTTACACTCCCCGCAATGCCGCACTACCTCGTGACAGCGACGCCGAAGGATGGGAGCCTGGCCCGGCTGCAGGACCGGATCGACTCGGGCGAGATCGCCAAGCTACGGCCGTTCGGCAAGGCGTTGTCGAACGTGCTCTCCGACGCTCGGCGGGACGACGATGGCAACGCGGTGTGGGAGCACGTGGACTTCGGCGATCCGCCGCTGCAGGCGGAGCGCGAGATCCTCGACGAGTACTTCAGCGAGATCGAGGTGGAAGAGGTCGAGGAGATGGAGGGGTGGCACTCGATCGGCGCTTGGCCTCGGCTGTTCAAGGTGCGGCGCCCGCACGTTTGAGCGCCTTTGTCGAGGCTACCAGTCGAGTGGTTGGCGCCAGGCGCTGGTGAGGTCTTCGACTTCGATGGTGTGATTCGACCCGTCGTCGCTGATTGTGAGCGTGCCCGAGTTGTTTGTGTGGCCGTAGGTCGTGACGCCCTTGGCGCCATGCTCGACAAGCAATTCCCAGGTCTTGTGCTCAAACTCTCGGGGCACTTCGAGCACGTACCGGCCCGCACGCTCTCCAAAGCACCGTGGCGCGCTGGGCACGGGGACGTTGACGTGAGCGCCAATGGGACGGCTGCCATCGGATCCCGCGATGAGCATCTCGGCGATGGCCGTGATCAGGCCTCCGTCTGACACGTCGTGGCACGACCGGACGAGGCCAGACTGGATCGCGGCCGCAACGGCTTGGGCGGTGTGGCCGGAGGCTCGCAGGTCGGCGCGAGGAACGTCGCTCGTCGCGTTGCTATGAACGCCAAAGACGCTCGCGTACGTTGAGCCGCCGAGCGCGCACATTCCGGTGTCAATTTCGTCGTCCGCGTCGTCGCTGCTTGGCTCTACGCCGATGAGGACACTGTCCGTCCGCTTCATGTCCATCGTGACACACTTGCTCGGATCCTGCACGACGCCCAGCCCGGTGATGAGCAATGTGGGTGGAATCTCGATGGTGACGCCGTCGTCGGTGGTGAACTGGTTGTGGAGGCTGTCCTTGCCGCTGACGAAGGGCGTTCGGTAGGCCTTGGCGGCGTCGTAGCAGCCGACAGCGGCGCGGACGAGGGCGCCGAGGTTCTCGGGCTTGTGGCACGAGGGCCAGCAGAAGTTGTCGAGGATGGCGATGCGCGACGGGTCGGCGCCGACGCAGACGAGGTTGCGCACGCACTCGTCCACCGCGGCAAGGGCCATGTGGTACGGGTCGCCATTGATGGACGGATCGCCGATGCCGGTCGCGAGTCCGCAGCCGATGGCGATGGCTTTGTCGGAGCCGATGGGCTGGATGACGCTGGCGTCGCCCGGTCCGATGCCGCGGGGGCCGACGAGGGGCTTGACGATCGTGGCGCCCTGCACCTCGTGGTCGTATTGGCGCACGATCCAGTGTTTCGATGCGACGTTGGGATGACTCAGGATCTTGAGCAGGGCCTCGGTGATGGTGGGCTCGTCGGTCGAGGGCTCGGGGTTGCGCGCCACCGCTGGGACCGTGCGCGACGACTCCGGCGGGGGCCAGCTGGCGTCGCGGGTCGGCGTGGGGATGCCGTCGTGAAGGAAGGCCATGGGGAGGCGGCCGACCTCTGTGTCTTGGTAGTTGAGGACCAGCTCGGCGTTGTCGGTGCCGAACGTGCCGAGGACGGCAAGCTCGACGTGTTCTTCGTCGCAGATCGCTTGGAGCATGTCGAGATTCGCCGGCGGAACGGCCAGGACCATGCGCTCCTGGGCCTCGCTGATCCAGATCTCGGTGTAGGTCAGGCCTGCGTACTTGAGAGGTGCCTTGTCGAGGTGGACGGTGGCGCCGAGCTGCTCACCCATCTCGCCGACGGCGGAGCTGAAGCCGCCGGCGCCGCAGTCGGTGATGGAGGTGTAGAGCGGCGTGGCTTCGGTGTCGCGTGCGCGCAGGATGGCGTCGAGCGTGCGCTTCTCCTCGATTGCATTCCCGATTTGCACGGCGTGGCTGAACTCGTCGGCGTGGGTGTCGGTGAGTTCGGCGGATGAGAAGGTGGCGCCGTGGATGCCGTCGCGGCCGGTGCGTCCGCCGAGGGCGACGATGAGGTCGCCGGGCTGGGGGTCACCGTGGGTCTTGTTGTTGGGGACGAGTCCGACGCAGCCGGCGAAGACGAGGGGGTTGCCGATGTGTCGGTTGTCGAACCAGACGGCGCCGTTGACGGTGGGGATGCCCATGCGGTTGCCGTAATCGCGCACTCCGGCGACGACCTCGGTGAGGATGCGTCGGGGATGCAGGCAGCCGCTGGGGAGGTTAGCGGG
>JBCAXI010000323.1:0-3546 GCA_038534175.1 Planctomycetota bacterium
CGTCGGTTGGATTGATGATGAGCCGAACGGTGCGGCGGAGTTCGTGCGTTGCGTCCATGGAGGATCGTACGCGCCGCGCCTCTATACTCGCGACGACCACGGAAAGGGCCCCATCATGCGTTGCCTGCTTGCATTCCTCTCGTTCTCGTTGCTCGCGCCCGCGCTGCTCGCCGGGCCGGACACGAAACCCGACGCCGACTACGTGCTCGGCTACACCATGCCCCGACTCGACGGCACGGAGCAGCCGCTGAGTGATTACAAGGGCGACGTGGTGCTGATGGTCAACGTCGCGAGCCGTTGCGGCCTCACGCCGCAGTACGAGCAGCTCCAAGCGTTGCACGACGCGAATAAGGATCGCGGTCTCCGCGTGGTCGCCTTTCCTGCCAACGATTTCGGATCCCAAGAGCCGGGCACGAACGATGAGATCGCCGCATTCTGCAGCGAACGCTACGGCGTGACCTTCCCGATGTTCGCCAAGATCACCGTGACAGGCGAGGGCGCCCATCCGCTTTACAAGCAACTCGCCGCACAGCCGGAACCAGTGGGTGGTGCGCCGCGGTGGAACTTCACAAAGTTCTTGGTGGACCGCTCGGGCCGAGTGGTGGCACGCTTTGGACCGCGCGTGCGACCCGACGACAAGAAGTTGATGGCCGAGATCGAGCGGCTTCTGATGCAGCCCGAGCCGGAATCGGCCTCGGGCTGAGACGTGGAGAGCCGTGGCGCAGTTTCGATATAGCGCACTGGACGGGACCGGCCAGCGGGTTCGCGGCGTGGTGGAGGCCGCGTCGGAGCCTCTGGCGCTTGCGGATCTTGAGGCCAAGTCGCTCACACCGCTGACACTCAGCGCCTCCGGTGCACGCCCAGGGTTGCGGGTGGGGCGTCCTTCACCGGCGGTCCTCGCCCGGGCGTACGGGGGCGCCTCGGATCTGATCGCCGCGGGCGTCCCGGTGCTGCGGGCCCTGCGCTTGCTCGGGCGCGGCAAGAGCCACGCCGCGCTCGCCGCGGCGTTTCGGGAGGTCGCCGACCGTGTCGCCGATGGCGAGGACCTCAGCGAGGCGATGTCCCGTCGTTCCGAGTTTTTCCGCCGACCGCACGTCGCGATGATCCGCGCGGGGGAGAAGGCCGGATCGCTCGATGAGGCGCTCGCCCGCCTGGCCGGGCTTTTGGAACGCCAGGCCGAGCTGCGTTCCAAGGTCGTCGGCAGCCTGATCTATCCGGGCGTGCTGCTCACGCTTGGCGCCGCGGTGCTCGCGGTGGTGTTCATCGTGTTCGTCCCGCAATTCCGCCCGCTGTTCGCGCGGCTCCCCGACCTACCCACGCCCACGGTCATCGTGTTCGGGATCAGCGACGCGCTGACACGCCGGGGCCTGATCAGCCTGGTCGTCGTGGCGTGTGCGCTCGTCGCGGGCTTCGTGCTCATGCGCCGAGATGATGTGCGCCGGCGTGTCGAGATGTGGCCGCTGCGAGCGCCGCTGCTCGGCGGGCTGTTGCGTTCGATCGCGGTGGCGCGGATCTGCAGGCTTCTCGGGAGCATGCTGGCGGCGGGCGTGCCGATGCTCTCTGCGTTGCAGGTCACGCGGGACGCCGCGGGCCATCGAGCGTTCGCTAAGGCGATCGAGGGCGCGTCCGAGGCGGTGCGCGCCGGCGAGCCGCTGGCCAAGCCGCTGACGGAGAGCCGCCTGCTGTCAGAAGAAGTCGCGGAGATGATCACGGTCGGCGAGGCGGCGAACACGCTGGACACGGTGCTGCTGCACGTCGCCGATGCACTGGAGCGACGCGTCGATCGCACCCTTAACACGCTGGTCAAGCTGATCGAGCCGCTCTTGCTGGTGGTGCTCGCGAGCGTGGTGGGCCTGGTGGCCGTCGCGTTGCTGCTGCCGCTGACGCAGCTGAGCGACCAGGTCTGACGCCTTGGCGTGTTGCCGTTGTTTGGCCCTGCGGGTAGTGTCACGCGGTCGTCGAAGAGTCGCTGCAGAGGAAGGAGCCCGCCGCATGCGTCCGTTGCCCACCATTTGCCGTCCCGTTGCGTCCCGTCCGCTCGCCGCCCGTCGCGCGTTCTCGCTCATCGAGGTGATGATCGTGCTGGTGATCATTCTGGGGCTAGCGGGTCTCGTCGGACTCCAGCTCTTCGGACGCCGAGATCAGGCCAAAGAGCAGACGGCACAGGTCCAGCTCGACAACATCAAGCGGGCGATCGAGCAGTTCCGTCTCGATTTTGAGCGCTTCCCGACTGACGAAGAAGGCCTCGAGGTTCTCTGGAACGCCGAGTCGCTCGACCCCGACGCCGATCCCGACAAGTACTTATCAGGCGGATACCTCAAGCAGGCCATCCCCAACGACCTCTGGGGTAACGAGTGGGGCTACCGCCAGGTGAGCGAACGTGACGCCGAGGGGCAGTACGATCTGTGGTCGAACGGCGCCGATGGCGAGGAGGGCAACGACGACGATCTGACGTCGTGGAGCTCCGATGAGGACGAGGATGGCTTCGGTGAGGGCGTCGCTCCCGGTGAGATCTGACCAAAGGCGTGGATTCACGCTGCTGGAGCTGCTCCTCGCGATCGGCGTGTTGCTGCTGATCGCGGCGCTGGTGGCGCCGCCGATGCGGGGCTACGCGCAGCGGGTCGCGTTCGATCAGGGGCTCGACGACGTGCGATGGATGGCGAGCCGCGCGCGAATGGAAGCTCGGCGACTCGGTGATCCGGTCGAACTCGTCGCGATCCAAGAAGCGGGCTCCAGCGACTGGTGCCTGCGCGTGCGCCGATCTCACGACGAATCGCTTCAGCTCATCCAGGAGATCAGCATCTCGGTGTCGATCGAGACGGCCCTTGCAGACGAAACGGCGTTCGCATCGATCGACGAGGAGCCCGACGAGATCTTCGCCGAGACTTCCAACGAGCCGATCGTGCTGGCATCGTGGTCGGGCGATGGGTCGGGGCGCGTCGTCACCGCCGTCGAGCTCACCGACGGCGCCCGTCGCTCGGCGACGCTCTCGATCCGATCGATCGATGGACGCCCGATCGTCGAACGCTCGATCGAGGTGCCGGAGACGGGCGCCGCGTCGACGATGGACACCCCCGAGTCGGAGTTCCCGAGATGAAGCGGGACGCGGGCGTGGCGCTGCTGGAGATCCTGATCGCCGTGGTGATCCTGGCGCTGTCGGGCATGGTCGTGCTGGGTGCGCTGGGCGACGCGACGAGCCGATTGCGCCAGGCCCGGCTGGAAAGCAAGGCGGGCCACCTCATCGCCAGCGCGGGCGCGCTGCTCGAGGCGGGGCTCGCCACACCCGAGACGCTCGATGGGCCCGCTCCCGACGGCGTCCCCGCGGTGTTAGCCGAAAGCGACGAGTCGCGCATCGAGCGCTCCGTGAGCGAGACCGCGTGGCGATTGGAGCTCGACTCCGAGCCGACGGCCTTTCCCAACGTCACACAGGTCACAATCACCGCGTTGCATCTCGACCGCGCCATCGCCACCAGAGCCCAGCTGGTCACGGGGGACGCGCCATGACCCGTCAAGCGTTCACGCTGATCGAGGCCGTGCTCGCCGTGG
>JBCAXI010000324.1:0-3542 GCA_038534175.1 Planctomycetota bacterium
GTCAGGGCCTCGCCGAGCTCGCCGAGGCCCTGACGCTGGAGTTCGTCGAGTTGCTCGATCATGGGTGGCGAGTCTAGACGCCGGGAGCGTTGCAGGGAACGGTTTGGGTCCCACCCGACCCAGGGGAACTCTTGGGCCGAGAGGCCGAGAACCTTGGCTGGTTCGACTAGTCGGACTTCGGCCGGCGGCTTGGTTGGCCGACGTAGGGGAGATGCCACGTTGGAACACGCTATGACTTCGCGCACCGTCTGGCTGATCGACGACGAGCTTCCGATTCGCAGCGTGCTGAGCCGGCGATTCGAGTCGATGGGCTACACCACGCACACGGCCGCGTCGGCCGAGCAGGGGCTCGAGCTACTCGAGCATGGGCTTCCCGACGCCATCGTGGTCGATCTTCAGATGCCGGGCATGACGGGTGTGGAGTTCGCGATGCGGCTCTCCGAGCGGGTCGATCGCTCGCCGCCGATTCTCCTGCTGACCGCTCGCTCGCATTTGGCGGCCGAGGATGAGCTTCGCACCGCCGGTATTCGGCGGGTGATGGTCAAGCCGTTCAGCGCCCGGGAGATCGTGCGGGAGATCGAGCTGCTGCTCGAGACGATCGATCAGGAGCGCGTTGCGTGAGCCATCCAGGACTGCCAGCCGAGGCCGTGAGGGGCCTGCTCGATCGCGCCACGCGGCTGGCGCTGCGGGTGGTCCACCCGACATCGAGCGCGCCCCCGGCGCCGTTCGACGCCATGCGCTTCGAGGCCGCGGTGAACGCGGCGCACTGCCCCTCGCGACTCTTGAGACTCGGGGAAGCGGGCGACGATTGGCTCGGGCTGATGGCGCCGGTGACGGACGGGACGCGGGCGTACGTGGGTATCCGCTTATCGGACGGCAACCCGGCTGTGGGCTTTGACCGGTTCTTTGCGCTCCGACTCATCGCGGACCTCTGCGTGACGATCGACGAGCATGTCATGCACGAGATGTGGCAGCGAAATCTCGATTCGTTCACCCGCGAGCTCGATCAGGCGTATGAGAATCTGTCGCTGATCTACCGGCTCGGGCGACAGTCGACGCAGTTCGAGGACCCGATCACGTACTTCGAGACGGCGGCGGAGGAGCTGCGGCAACTGCTCGACTTCGGCTGGGTAGCGGTGCTGATCGACCCAGAACGCAAGGAGCTGGGCGACGTGTCCGGCGTTCGGCGGTGGACGCCCTTCGACGGCCAAGCAACGAGCATGCTCGATCGCTTGGATCGATTCCTGCTCGATCTCGAGGATGACCGAGCGGGCATCGTGCCTTGCGAGGAGCGCGCGTTCGGCTTCGAGGTCATTGTGCAGCCCCTGCGGTCGGGCGGGAAGCGCGTCGGCTGGCTGGCGATGGGCCAGAAAGCCCCGGGCGCGGATGGCGACGCCGGCGCGACGAGCATCGATACGCAAGCGGCCGAGGCAGTCGCGGGCGCGGTCAGCAACGTGCTCGACTCTCTGCGGATGTACCACCAGCAGGAGATGACGTTTCTCGGCACGCTCCGCGCGCTCACGCGATCGCTGGACGCCAAGGACCGATACACGCGAGGCCACTCGGATCGCGTCGCGTGGCTGGGCCGCGAGCTCACGGTAGCGGCGGGCTTCGACTACGCGTTCGCCGAGCGGGTGCACCTGTCGGGCGTGGTGCACGATATCGGCAAGATTGGCCTGCCCGACGCGGTGCTTCGAAAGCCCGGGCGCCTGACCAGCGCCGAGTTTGAGCTCGTCAAGACGCACCCCCGGATCGGCTTCGAGATCCTTGGCGACATCCCGGCAGTGCAGGACGCTCTTCCCGGCGTGCTGCACCACCACGAGCGGCACGACGGGCGGGGCTATCCCGACGGGCTGAGCGGGCACGACATTCCATTGATGGCGAGGATTCTCTCGCTCGCCGACGCGTTCGACGCGATGAGCTCCAACCGGGCGTATCGCCCGGCCCGTGAGCGGGATGTCGTGCTCAAGGAGATCGGCGATTGCTCCGGAACCCAGTTTGATCCGAGCCTGGCCGAGGTGTTCATCTCGATGGACTTCTCTGGGTTCGACGAGCTGATCGAGCGGCATCGGGCCGAGCAGATCGAGATGCAGGACGTGGACGACCCGCCCATGGATCGCGCGGCCTAACTCTGACGCCCGCGTTCCAGATCTGGGTGCTACCCCGATCGGAGCATTCCTCCATCTCACAAAACGAAAGCAGCCGCACCAGGTCGATGGCGCGGCTGTGACTCGCTGTGAGGCTCGATGCGGCGTCGACGCCGATCAGGGGTCGTTGACCGTGATCACGCCCGTGGTCTCGTTGTAGATCCACCCGACCGTCGCGGCGTCGGCGGTGGCGACGCCGTTCTCACCCTTGCGCGAGCCGATCTTCTGCGGGGGGATCGCGGAAAGGTACGGCCCGTAGATATGCGTTCCCGACGGTGTGGCGCTCGTGCCACCGGCGTCGTTGGTGTACTGCGTGAGCTGGGCCTCGAAGGTTGCGGCCGCGGGCAGGGTGCCACCGTGCTCGGTTTTGTACATCTCGATCGCGTTGCGCAGCGTGGCGATATCGGCGGCCTGGGCCGACTCGGCGGCGCCTGCGGCGCCGCGGCTGGTGCGGGGAATCGCGATCGCTGCGACCAGTCCGAGAATCACGACCACCACCACGAGCTCGATGAGGCTGAAGCCACGCCGAATTTTCGTCTTGATCTCCGAACGCTTCATGCTCCAACACTCCTTCAAAGCCGAACTCCGGCGCTTGCTTGGACTGGGGCTTCGATCCCCACCTTGGGTCGATCGGCGTCCTCGGGATCGGCCTTGAGCGACGTGCTCGCGGCGCCCCCAAAGATGCACGGGTGCGCCCTCATCGGCCCACTCAACAGGGCTTTATCGGGCGCGTCACTCGATGCCTGGGCGCGGCAGATTCAGGCGGCGCAGCTCGCCTTGGAATTCCACCAGTACATGGTCTCGCTCGATCTCGACGAGCCGCACGCCCTCGAACCATGCGTCTTTCAGCACCACACGCTCGTTGATGACGGCGCTCGCCTCGGCCCCACTGCTCGCGATGGAGGACAGCGCCAATGTCGGCCAGCGCACTGATGATCGCGTCGGCTCGCCCGCTTCGTTCGGTACGGTCACGCGGTCGCGCTGCGGATGCAGGAAGAATGTCTCTCGGACGTGATCCACCTCGAGCGATCGCTCTTGAACGATCCGCTCCAGACGACGTCGCAACTCGGCCGCGTCCGCGGGCGCCTCGATCATCGCGGTCATCGGTGTTGGCTCTGATGTGCTCGGCGCCAACGAAGGCGGCGCGGAAGCCAGCGGCGATGCGTCCTCGCCGGCCGAGGCGCTCGCTGGAAGAAGGAACATGCGATCGAACCCGACCGCGAGCACGCCGAAGCCGCAGACGCCAAACAGGGCCAGCTGCCGTTTCGAGAGCTTGGGAGTCTTCGGCATTATCCACCCTCCGATGCGTGGCTCTCGGCTCCGGGCGTCCACTCGAGTGTCATGTCGAGCCGCACCATGGGCGTTGCGGGACGATCACGACGTGGGGCGACCGGC
>JBCAXI010000325.1:0-3507 GCA_038534175.1 Planctomycetota bacterium
CTGGAACCCGAGCCGGCCAAGCCGCTCGCGCGCTCGCTGCACCATGACCGTTTCACCCCCGAACACGACGCCGCAACCCAAGACATCCAGCAGCAAACCGTCCGGCTCGTCCACGGCGATCGTCGGCGAGAGCCAGTGCGCCCAGGCCGCCAACGACCGCAACGCCGATCGATCGCGCTCGGGCTCGTGCGGCTCGATCCGGGCGGCCTCGCCATCGAACAACGCCCGCGCCTCCGCCAGCGGCATGCCGATGCGAGCACCCCGCGCGTGCGCACGCTCACAGCACTGCGCCACAACGCGCCGCTGTCGCTCGTCCGCGACGAGCAGCACAGGGCACCGATCCTCACGCGATCCGCGATCCCGGCGTCGCCGCAGGTCGCTCGACCACCTCGGCAGCCACACCGACATCGCACGCCTGCCACTCGCCGATTGCTCCGGTTGCATGGTCACGCTGCACGACCCAGCGTCGCGCGTCTCCAAACGTGGGCCGCAGTCCCTTGCAGCGCAGCAGTTCAACCCTCCATGCGCGAGCGCGGTCCGGCACAACGCACGGCGCCACGCTCCAACGAGTCCGAGCCGCCGAGATCGCCTTGATCTCAGACGCCGAACGAGCGACCAGCGCCACCCCACCGCATGAGGACGCCACCAACTGCAGACGGCGCGACTCGGCCATCGTCAGCCCGCGCCCATCGCCGATGACCAGCGCCACGCCCGGGCAGCGCAGCGACACCTCGATCGCCCAGACCCGCTCAGCGCGACGCTCCACGCCGACGAACAACGATCGGCCCAGAGCCGTGAGGTCGCTCCCGATGCCCGTGCGATGGACCAGCGCGTGGGGATACGGGCCCACACCACGACCCACCCACACCACCACACCCCGCGCCGCCGCCCGCTGCGCGTATCCGAGCAGCACGCCCAATGGCGGGCCATCGCCCCTCTCCCGGTCCTCGCACTCCGAATGCGCACACCACTCATGCAGGCCCGCGGGCAAACGCACGCCCAGGGCGTCACGAGACAGCTCGACGCTCTCTAACGAGCGAGAGATCGCGTCGAGAGCCGTGCCAAGCTCGGTGATCGGCGTTGACCTCGTGTGCTGATGCCGAGCAATCGTACGCATTTTGATAGGGTAACACCGATCAAGAACCAATCAAGCATAATCGACATCCGAATCCATCAAATGACGAACGCCCCGCAACAGACCGGCGGGTGATGGCGTGGCCGGAGGCCGCCGGAGGAGAGAAAGATTCGGCAACAAGCGGAAGACGATCGCTTGGGGTTCGACTCCCGGGTGGAGAACGAACCATGAAGACCCTGACAGCCCAGCCCAACATGACACTGCTCGACGACATGGCGGCGATCCGCCGATACGCCAAGCGAGGCGACACCGAGGCCTTTCTGCTGCTGGTCCGGCGTTACGAGGGGATGGTGCTCGCGACCTGCCGCCGAGCCCTCTCCAACCCCGCCGACGCCGAGGACGCGACCCAAGAGACATTTTTAAAGCTCGCCCAGCAGGCGCGATTCGTGAGATCCAGCGTTCCGTCGTGGCTGCACCGCTGCGCGGTTGGGGCCTCGATCGACCTGGTGCGCCGGTCGGCCGCTCAGCAAAGGGCCGACGCTCGCGCCGCGGCACACGCGGAGTCCGCGGACGAACTCGAGCAGCGGGAACTTGCGTGGGAGGATCTTGAGCCGTTGATCGATCGGGCACTCGACGAGCTTCGCGACCGCGATCGCGATCTGATCGTGGCTCGGTATCTCGCGGGCCGATCGCAGGTCGAGCTCGCTCGCGAGGCGGGCGTGTCCGAGTCCACGATGTCGCGCCGGCTATCGAGCGCGGTGCGCAAGCTCCGAACGGCGCTGGGCGTGACCGGCCTGTCCGTGATCGGCGTGGGCGCGCTGACGACCGCGCTGCGGGGCGCCGCGAGCACCACGGTCCCGACGCCGGTGACGGCGGCCATTGGGAAGATCGCGATCTCGGGCGTCGGCAGCTCCGGCGCTGGCGTGTCCGTCGCGGGCCTCAGCGCGATCGCGGCGGGCGTTGTGCTGATCGGAGGGCTGATCGCGACGCCCATTCTCACAGGAGCGGGCGCGGGCGTGACGGCGGGCGCCACCGCGGCGCGCGTGAACCAGCCGCAGCGCGAGCTGGGCCCGAGACCGCCACGCGGAACGATCGGGCCGTTCCAGGTGGTCTCGGCGTCCGATGAGGCCTTCGAAGATCGTGGCATCTGGATCACGAAGAACGCGATGTCCATCCGGCACGGCTACACGGACCAGGGCCAGTCGCGCTGGGCCGCGCTGGACATCGTGCGGGTCAACGAGCTCCAAGACGATCCCGACACGCGGAATCTGAGCGAGCGGGCGGTGATCACCGCGCGCGTAGCTCGGCTCGTGCCGGTCGGAGACGAGTTCAGCCGATTCAAGCTTGGACAACGACTCTCGATCCGGTGCGCGACCGACAACTTCGGGCGCCTCGTGCTCGAGGAAGCCAACGGCGAGGCGCAGCTCGGGCGCAACGAGCCGCGGTGGTACGGCGTCAGACCACCCGTCGGCTGGCCCGAGTACGGGCGCATTCCCGAGGACGCCGGACCGGTGGGGCTGCTGGGACCATGGACCGAGTCCGAGCGCATTCCCGTGACCATCACCGCGAGTGAGATCAAGTTCGGCACGGACAGCTGGAGCTCGGCGCGCTACCGCATCGTTGAGTGGGAACGCACCAACGGATGGTCGCGCATTCTGTCGGTGCACGCGGGCGGGCGTGATCCGCGACTCATCGGCACGAGATTCCGGCTGCTGCTCCGAAAGGACGACGAGGGCTACACGATCGCGTACTACCAGCCCGGGACATCGCGTGCGGATCAATGGCCGTCCTCCTTCGAGTTCAGCGGCGGCAATCCGGTGCGCGTCGTGACTTTCTCGGAGGGCCCGTGATGCTGAGCCGAGGCCACACGCCGGCCACACGCCGCGCATTCACGCTCATCGAGTTGCTCGTATCAATCGGTATCATCGCGGTGCTGTTGAGCCTGATCGTGGTCGGCCTCGCGCGGGCTCGGGACGCCGCTAAACGAACCGTCTGCGTGTCGAACGCACGGCAGATCCTGGTGGCGATCAACGCGTCGATCGCGTCGAGCAACGCGCGGCTTCCAGAGAGCCGATACCTCCGATCAAATAACACTTACGTGACCTGGCGTTACCACTTGGCGGAGAACGGCTCGCTCCCGAATCCCGAGGTCTGGGAGTGCCCGCTGCATCCCGAGCCGCGGCCGAGGGGCGAGGCCGGCTATGCCTCGGGCGCGATCCGCTGCGTGGGCGATATGGCCGCGAGCTACGCCCTGAACGGACACGTGCTGTGGCGTGCGGGGCTGACGAGCGACAGCGCACGCCTCGCGGACACGACCATCCGCCGGCCGAGCCATACCATCCTGCTCGCCGAGACCAACAGCTATCTCTCGAACCTGCGCGTGAGTCCGCCGAACGTGGCGAACTACTTCGGGGCCCCGACCGGGCCCTACG
>JBCAXI010000326.1:0-3502 GCA_038534175.1 Planctomycetota bacterium
CTCGACCTTGTTTTCGCAAGATGGTGTGCGAAAGTTGAGGAAGATCGCTTCGAGTTCTGGTGAAGCCCCTGGCAGCGCCTCGTCACGCGACATCACAACGAAACCACAGTTCGAGGGTCTCGTGCAAACCTGTTTGATGTGACGTTGGCGCAAGGCCGTCGCACGACCGGCAGTCGTGCCTTAGGCGATCGTGACCGAGTCGTCGAGGTAGACATCCTGGATGGCGCGGAGCAGCTCGGCGCCCTCGTCCATCGGACGCTGGAAGGCCTTGCGTCCGGAGATGAGGCCCATGCCCCCGGCTCGCTTGTTGATCACGGCGGTCTTCACGGCCGCCTCGAGGTCGCCCGCGCCTTTGCTCTCGCCGCCCGAGTTGATGAGCGGTGCGCGGCCCATGAAGCCGTTCGCGATCTGGTAGCGACAGAGATCGATCGGGTGTCCGCCCTGGCCCTGCTCGTCCGATCCGGCAAGATCGGTATAGACCTCTGTGCGGAACTTGCCGTAGCTCGAGCCGCCCGAGTTGAGCGCGGCGTACCCGCCGTTGTTGGTCGGCAGCTTCTGCTTGATGATGTCGGCCTCGATGGTGGCGCCGAGGTGGTTGGCCTGGCCGGTCAGGTCGGCCGAGCTGTGGTAGTCGGTCCCGTCGACCTTGAACGCGTCGTTGCGGATGTAGCACCAGAGCACGGTCACCATGCCGAGCTGGTGGGCGTGGTGGAACATCTCGCTGACGTACTCGATCTGGCGGCGGCTGTCGTCGCTGCCGAAGTAGATCGTCGCGCCCACGGCGATGGCGCCCATCTCGTAGGCCTGGGTGATGTTGCCGAACGCGGTCTGAGAGTGGATATTTGGGTAAGTAAGCAACTCATTGTGGTTGAACTTCACAAGGAAGGGGATCTTGTGGGCGTACTTGCGGGCGACCGCGCCGAGAACGCCATACGTTGAGGCCACCGCGTTGCAGCCGCCCTCGATCGCGAGCTTGACGATGTTCTCCGGGTCGAAGTAGGCGGGGTTGGGGGCAAAGCTGGCGCCGGCGGAGTGCTCGATGCCCTGGTCGACCGGCAGGATGGAGACGTAGCCGGTGCCCCCGAGGCGTCCGGTGTTGAGGATCTGCTGGAAGTTGCGGAGCACCGCGGGATTGCGATCGCTCTGGGCCACGACGCGATCGATGAAGTCCGGGCCGGGCAGGTGCAGGTCTTGCTTGCCGATGGTGGACGAGGCGTGCCCAAGCAGCGCGTCGGCGTCGCTGCCGAGCAGGCTGCGGATGTCGGTCGTGGGCGAGGGGGCGGCGATCGTGGCGGTCATCGGTCAGACTCCGAACATCAAGCGGTGATCTCTCGAGTCGGCGCGGTGGTCCCGCGGCCGCAGTCCAACTCTAGGACTCCAACCGCGCACCGCCCGCGCCGGCGAAACAGAACCCGCGCCGATGCGGGAACCACGATCGATCGGCGAGCGTATTGACATTGCTTTCTCATTAGCAAAGATACGGGTGTCCATGCGTCTTCGTCTTGCCATTCCGCTGCTGCTGCTCTGGCTGCTCGCTCCCACGGGCGGGCTGGGCATGGTGCTGCACGGCTGGCAGCACGAGTTGGCCGCGACGCAGGGCACGGCCGACGCCGAGCCATCGGGTTGCGGTGCCTGCTGCTCGCACTCGATGCTGGATGCGAGCCAGCCCGACCCGAGCCGAGAAGGCTCTGATGAGTCCCATCCCAGCGAGTCCCAACCCGGCGAGCCCCAAGACGAGTCGCCCGAGTGCCGACTCTGCGAGGTGCTGTTGACCGCGATCACGCTCTCGCCCGAGTGGCACGGGCCCTCGCCCGTGGTGGCGTCGGAGCCCAACACGGCGCTGTGCGGGCCGGAAGAGAGAGGACCGGCCCGTGCGCTTGTCGCGGCCCGGTCCCGCGGTCCGCCGATCGTCTGACGGACGCCCACCTTCCCGGGCGGGCCCCGATCGCACGCATCGCATATCTGCACATCTCTGCGTCCTTGTACTGCATCACGGCACGTCTACCGCTTCGGAGGCGCCATGTCGGCCCCGACACGCCGCGCGTTCACACTCATCGAGCTGCTGGTGGTCATCGCGATCATCGCGCTGCTCATCGGCATCCTGCTGCCCTCCATGGGGAAGGCGAGAGACTCGGCTCGCACGCTCAAGTGCCTGGTCAATCTCCGCAGCATGTCGATGGCGAGCTATCTGTACACCGACGCCAACGACGGGCGGTTCATCACCGTCGGTCTGGGGCACGGCGGCTCGCACGGTGACGAAGAGGCGGCCTGGATCAACACGCTCCGTGGTTACTACGACAACCCGATCGTCGCGCGCAGCCCGGTGGACACGAGTCCGCACTGGCCCGAGGCGCTGGGCGGGCCGGGGGTGCCGGTCGAGAGCACGAGCGACCAGTTCCGGCGCACGAGCTACGGCGTGAACAACTATCTCACGCCGCTGAGCCCGCTGTCTCGGGACAAGCACCACGATCGCTACCACAAGATCCCGCAGCCGGACGCGACGGTGCAGTTCGTGATGATGGCGTACGAGGGCAAGTTCGCGGGCGCGGACCACACGCACATCGAGAACTGGGTGAACCCGTTCTTGCCGGGCGTGACGCCGCAGCTCGCGGCTGGGCAGGTGCAGATCAACGCGCACGGCGGTGAGCAGGGCACTGCGAACGCCGAATCAAACTATGGATACCTCGACGGGCACGCCGAGACGCGCGCCTTCGAGGACGTGTACGAGTCATTCAATCGAAATCAGTTCGACCCCCGCATCGCCCGGCGGTTTTGAGAGGCCCCGGGCCCGCGTTCATCCGCCCCGCTGCGGAGAAAAGAGATCATCATGGTCCGCACCACGACCCTGCTCGCCGCGCTCGCGGCGTGCGCCCACTGTGCCCTCACCCCCACGGCGTTCGCGCAGCTCGATGAGGGCGACATCGCCATCACCATCGAGAACGATCGCATCATCACCAGCATCATCGCCGAGGAAGAGGAGCGCCTGCCGCTCCGCGATGGCGAGCTCGGCGACGAGTCCCGCCTGTTCGTGGCCGAGCTCGGCCTGTTCGAGATCGAGCCCGACGAGGGCGATCCGACCGGCGGCGGACCGAACGTGTTCCAGGACAGCCTGCCCTCGCTCAGCTCGTTCGTGACCAACGTGCCCGGCTTCGACAGCGGGCCCGGCGTGTTCGACATCGCCGCGGACGTCGATTTCAACATTCTCAGCTGGTCGGTGTACGACCCCGGCACGGACAGCTTCGTCGACACCGCGATCGGCAGTGAGACCGAGGAGCTGGGCATCTCGTTCAACTTCGATGCGGTGCTCACCGGCCCGATCGCCGGCTCGTCCGTCCCTGTCGGCACGCAGTTCCCCTCGCTGCCGGTGTTTGGCAACGGGCGATTCCACCGCCACTTCCTGTTCACCCTGCTGCCGGTGGACAACCCCGCCTCGCCCAACCCCAACCCGCTCGCCGACGTGGGCGTCTACCTCCTTGAGCTGACCGTCTCGACGACGCAGGCC
>JBCAXI010000327.1:0-3499 GCA_038534175.1 Planctomycetota bacterium
GCGATGTGGGTCTCGCGCTGGGACTTCCAAGCGCCGGGAGACGTCGATCGGATTTTGGATGACGCCGCGTCGATTGGTGTGACCGATGTCCTCTGGCAGGCGCGGGGCGTGTTCGACGCGTACTACGAGTCCTCGATCGAGCCATGGGGCGAGGCGCTGGATGATCCGGATGGCAGCGGACTCGGGCCGGGCTTCGATCCGCTAGCGCTCGCGGTGTCGGGGGCGCGGGAGCGGGGGTTGCGGCTGCACGCGTGGGTGAACGTGTTCTCGCTCTGGCGGGGCGAGGCGCCGCCGAGGAGCCCGACGCACGCCTTGCGCAGCGAGGCCTCGTGGCGCGTGGTGGACCAATCGGGCAAGCCGCAGCCACCCGGTCGTGGTTATGTGTGGGCGAACGTCGCGATCGACCCCGTGCACGACCGCGTGGTGGACGTGCTCGCGGACATCGTGGACCGCTACCGAGTGGACGGCGTGCATCTGGATCAGATGCACGCGGGGCCGGTCGATCTCGGCGGTCGGATCTACCCCGCCGACACCGGCACGCTTGAGCTATTCGCGAGGGCGACAGGGCGGTCGGCGCTCGAGAGCGATCGGGATCTTGAGGCCTTCCGTGGATGGCTGCGAGATCGAGTGACGCGGTTGGCGCGGCGCGTGCGCGCTGCGGTGGCGCCTCGGGGGTCTGGCGTGGAGCTCTCGGTGACGTCGGCGCCTCGGCCCGAGCTGGCGCGAGAGTCGGCGTTGCAGGACGCCGCGAGGTGGCTCGAGAGCGGGGTGGTCGATCGCGTGTACGCGCGCGGGCGGGCGATGGACGCCGAGGCGCTGGACGCCTGGGCGCTGCTCGCTCCTGGAGGGCGTGTCACGCCGGGCCTGTCGCTCGGTGGGATCGCGAACGAGGACGCGCTGCTCTCGCGGCTGCGCGCGTTCGAGGACGGGCGGGGCGTGGGCCTGTTCGCGTATGCGGCGATCTTTGACTCCGCCGATCCCGCCCAGCCGCAGACACCCGCGGCGTTGACCGATCGACTGGTGCGGCGCCAGGCGTTGCGCCTCTGGCACGAAGAGCGACGGACGCGCGTGTCGCCGTGACAACGCTGGGGATCGACATCGGCGGCACGTCAGTGAAGGTCGCGCGGCTGTCCCCAGGAATGGAGCCGGCGACGGCGAGGAGTGCGGCGTACACGAATCCTAGTGCCGATGACATTCGCGGTGCGATCGCGTCGGCCGTGTCGGGCGTAATGCGTGTGGACGGCTCGCGGGCCGTCGCTTCGGATGTGACCGGCGTGGGCCTGTGCGCCCCCGGGCGCCTCGACGAGGACCATCGCGTGGTCGCGGCCGTCAACCTGCCGGGATTGGTCGGGCAACGTCTCACCGATCTGTTGCCCGCCGAGGCGGCGGGAGCGCCGAATCGAGTCTGCGCCGACGCGGAGGCGGCGGCCGTTGACGTGTGGATCCGGTGGGGCCTGAGCGGTCGCTTGTTGGCGATTTCGTTGGGCACCGGCGTCGGCGCGTGCGTGCTCGACGATGGCGTGCCGCTGCGTGTGAGCGGTGATTCTCCCGGGCACTTTGGTCAGATCGACGTCGGGTTGCTTGCATTTGACGCGGCGACGCCGATTGGTCCCGATGGTGGCCGGGGCTCGCTGGAGGCATACATCGGTTGGCCTGCGTTGCGGCGTCGGTTCGGCGACCATGGCGCCACGCTTCGGCTTGAGCCGTCGGATCCGGCGCTGATGGCGCTCGCTCGCGCCATTCGGATCGGCCACGCGGTCTATCGCCCGCACCACGTCGCGCTGCTCGGTGGCGTTGGGCTGGCAATTGCCGAGCCATCGATCGAGGCGCTCAGCGGGTTGGTCTCGGACCAGTTGACATCGCTTGCTCGTTCTGGCTGGACGCTCCGGCGGGGTGAGACGACGTTCCACGCCGCGTTGGGTGCCGCCTGGCTCGCAAGCCAAAAATAAACCTATCAAAGACGCCCGCGTGTTCCGATGAGCTGGAATCTGCGGCGGAAGCCCTTGGGCCGGATCTCGGAATCTTATAGAATATTGCGGGCGTGCGGCTCCCCGTGATGGGGCCCCGCGTCGGCTTGCATGCCATCGCTTCGGGCGTCGACGGATGTCTGATGAGGCACTTGTGTCGGAGCAGAGACGCATCGGAGCGCGCCTCCGGAGTCAAAGGGAGAATCGGACCATGAGAACGCAGAGCATCGCGGCGTTGTGCGCCGTTGCCGGAGCCGTCGCGAGCGCGACGGCCCAGGTCGAATTCGAGTTGATCGACGTCGAAGACCTGAACGTGTACTCGCAGCAATTCGAGGCCGGCGATCCGATGAACCCGCCGAACGAGTTCTACATCGGCAACAACCCGATCTCGATCGTGCTGCAGGATGACAAGCTTTTCATCGCGGGATTCCGCAATGGTCCCACGCCGCCGCCCCCGGCGCTCGACATCGTGCAGATCGTGCGGGTCTCGAACATCTTCGGTCCGGGCCCGCGCCTGAACTGGCTGATGACCGACTCGCGTCGGTTCATGCCGGTGAACTCTCGCGGCTACTCGGGGATGGACTATGAGCGGGGCACGAACTTCGGTCTGATCGCGTCGAGCGACACGACCGAGGTAGTGGGTGATCCGAATCAGTTCCTGCGATTCGACATCGACACGCAGGAGAACCCGATCCTGCTCGCGCCAGATCAGGCGGTCCCCCCGCCGCAGCGTCGCGGCACGAGCGGGCCGGCTTGGGACCTGGGCCTCGACACCACGGGTGATGGCGTCGGCGACGGCGTGGACTTTTTCGACACGGGCCTGGGCGATTACGACGGCACGATCGACGCCGACGGCGTGGTGGGTGTGCTCGATCCGGTCTTCGAGGCCGATCCGGGCGGCGATCCCGACGCGATCCTCGGCATCTACGGGTATGACAAGGACGTGCTCGATATGACGGTGGGCCAAGAGGTGTACTCGGCCGGCAATAAGAACGGGCCGCAGCTCTTCCCTGTGCGTGGCGACACGTTCTGGTACGACCTGGACATTCACCCTGATGGGCGGACGATCGCGAGCCGTGCGACGAACGACCTGATCATCTCGACACGCGACGTCGATCAGGATCCGGGCGACGGTCGGAACTTTGGCAACGGCGAGGTGACCAACGCGATCCGCGTGGACGAGTTCAGCGATCTGACGATCGGCCAGCACTGCGCGATCATCAGCAACATCTGTGATGGTGTCGAGATGGTCGTGTACAACGATCGACCGGACACCGCGTCGGGGGTGTCGTTCAACGACTCGGTGAAGTTTGTGGACTTCGCGGGCAACCCGGTGGGTGTCACGTTTGTGAACCCGAACAACACGCCCGTTGACATCTCGCCAGATTTCCTGACCGACCTGACGCAGGAGCCGCCGCCCCAGATCCTCACGGGCGCACAGCTCTACGATTTCTCGTGGGACGAGGCGAACCAGCGTCTGGCGGTTCTCGATTTCTTCAACCGCCAGTGCTACATCTTTGAGGTGCGCTGCC
>JBCAXI010000328.1:0-3494 GCA_038534175.1 Planctomycetota bacterium
GGATGTCCTCGAGCAGACGAGCGCGGATGATGCACCCACCGCGCCAGATCGCGCTCATGCGAGCCGCCTCGGAAGAGCACCACTGGAATCTCGACTTCGGCTCGCTGGGCGCGATCTGGCGCGGTGGGTGCATCATCCGCGCTCGTCTGCTCGAGGACATCCGCGCCGCCTACGCCCGCGACGCGTCGCTGCCGAACCTGCTGCTCGATAAGGGCTTCGTCGACGAGATGACCGAGGGCCAGGACGCCTGGCGCCGCGTGGTCGCGACCACCGCGCGGCTCGGCCAGCCGGCGCCTGGGCTCATGTCGGCCCTGGCGTACTACGACGCCTACCGCAGCGAGCGCGTGTCGGCGAACATCATCCAGGCCCAACGCGACTTCTTCGGCGCTCACACGTACGAGCGCGTCGATGAGCCGCGTGGCGAGCACTTCCACCTCACCTGGCACGACGCCGAGCGCGTCGAGGAGAAGGCCTAGCCACCGGTTCCACCATGCCCACGCCGCCCACCACCCAGCCCGTGATCAAGCCGGCCACCCAGCGCGCCCGATCGCACGACGATCTGCTCGGGCATCGCCCCGCGTCCACGATCGAGGCCAAGCCGATCGAGTTCATCGAGGCGAATGAGCCGCCGGTGGTCACGACCGGTCGCCTCGCGATTCGGGCGCTGCGCGAGGCGGACGGCGCGGCGTACACGCGCGTGCTCGGTGGTGTCCGCGAGGCGCTCCACGGCGTGCTCCCGATCATCGCGCCGGGCGAGTCCGTCGAGCGGGCGTTCGAGACCCAATTGCGGCTCACACGCGACGGCGATCGGCGCTGCGTCGCGTGGCGCCGGGTGGCCGAGACGTCGGAAGGGCGACTCGTGGGCGGCGTTGCGGTGCGCGACATCCAGCGCGGCCTCGGGAACACGGGCGACGTGCTCTGGTGGGTCGCCGCCGATGCGCGCCGCCAGGGCTTCGGTGTCGAGATCGTCGGCGCCGCCATCCGGCACGCCTTCGCCGACCTGCCCGAGGGCCTTGGCCTCGACACGCTCACCGCGATGATCCAGCCGAGCAACCTCGCATCCAAGCGGCTGGCCCGCGCGATCGGCTTCCAGCGAGACGAGGCCGCGGACATCGCGATCGAGATCCACGGCGCCTCGCGCCCGCACGAGGCGTGGCGCCTCGACGCCCCGCGCGTCGGATTCTGACCACACAATTGCATCGCAGGTCCGAGCATGGGCCGTCCAATCGATCGGTCTGGTCGCGCCACCCCGCCGTCGTTGCCGCCCGTTGACCCGTGGTGGGTTGGCTGTATGATATTGAGAACGCAATATCAATACTGCCAGATCATTGAGGAGCCGTCATGACCACCACTTGTCCCAATTGCTCGTCAACCGCCGCCCTAGGGGGTGAGGTCACCTCGATCTGCACAGAGTGTGCCAGCGTGTCGGTGGCGGGCACCTCGTTCAGCATGCCGATGTTGCTCGCGGGCGTGGCGGGCGTGGTCGCGGTGGCGTGGGTGGTGAGGCTCGCCGTGCGCCGCTGGCCACGCTTCACGCGCGTCGCGATCGCCTGACGCCTCAGTACGTCTTCCGCAATCGGGCCGACGGGATGCCGAGCTGGGCTCGGTACTTGGC
The DNA here is from genome assembly GCA_038534175.1 of Planctomycetota bacterium. Classification (GTDB taxonomy): domain Bacteria; phylum Planctomycetota; class Phycisphaerae; order Phycisphaerales; family UBA1924; genus JBCBZM01. The sequence continues at coordinate 1,616 of JBCAXI010000328.1, forward strand.
GATGGTGCGCCGCGCGATGTCGATGCCGCGCTCTTTGAGCTGCTTGACCAGCGCGTCGTCGCTGAACGGCTTGGCCTTGTCCTCGTGCTCGATCACGTCCTGCAGGGCGGCCTTGATCGAGTCCCAGCTCACGTCCTCGCCGTCGTCGGTCTGGCTCCCGCCGGTAAAGAACGACCGCATCGGCGCCACGCCTCGCGGCGTGAGAACGTGCTTGTCCGCCACGGCGCGGCTGACGGTCGCGACGTGGATGCCGAGCTGCTCGGCGACGGCCGTCATCGCCAGCGGCTTGAGCGCCTGCGGCCCAAGATCGAAGTAGTCCCGCTGCGCGTCCACCACGACATTGAGCACACGCAGCAGCGTGCGGTTGCGCTGCGTGATCGCGTCGAGCAGCCACTGGGCGTTCGACAGATTCGTCTTGATGAAGTCGCGGTCTTTCTTTGGCACCGCGCGGTCCTTGGCCATCTGCGAGTACCGGCGATTGATCTGCAGCGCCGGCAGGCGGTTCTCGTTGAGGTAGGCGATGTAGCGATCCTCGTCGTCCTCGTACTCGACGACCGCGTCGGGCAGGATCGGCGCCGGGGCGTCGTTGATGAGCCGTCGCGCGGGCGCCAGGCTCAGGCGACGCAGCAGCTCGAGCCCGCCCTTGATCTCGTCGATCGTGAGCTTCTCGGCCTCGGCGATCTTGGGAAGGCGGTTCTGCATGAGATCGTCGAGATGGCGCTCGGCGATCGCGCGGGCCACGCGGACCGCGTTCTGGTCGTCCTCGTCGAAGACCCCGTCGTCCTCGAGCTGGTCGAGCTGCAGCAGCAGGCACTCGCGCGCGTCGCGCGCGGCGATGCCCACGGGCTCGAGGGTGAGCTGCACGGCGTACAACGCCCGCTCCAGATCGGCCAGCGCCGTCGCCGTCGAGGCCGTGCGTCCGTTCGAGCGCAGGTCGGCGGGCAGCTTGTCGACCAGGGTCTCGAGGGACTGGCGCAGGAAACCGTCGGGATCGAGGCTGGCGATGATGAACACGCCGAGCGCACGCAGGTCGCCGTCGACCTCGCTCAGGCGCCATTGGTCTTGGAGCTGCTCCTCGAGCGAGGCTGAGCGGGCCGGCGCCGCGGCCATGGCCTCCATCTTCGCGTCGCGATCCGGGTCGCCCTGTCGGGCGCGGTGCACCGGCTCGTACCGCTCGATGGGCTCGGGGCGGTCCATCCGGGCCGCGGAGTACTCGTTCTCGGCGGCGTCGGGATGGTCGGCCTCGTACTGGTCGAGGCGTGCGAAGTCGTCGTCGCTGCCGGTTTGCAGTTCGGCGCGGTCGAGCTCGGCGGGGTCGACGTCCGCATCGGCTTGGGGGCCGTCGACGGTGTCTGCGGCGCCCGACTCGGAGCCCGGCTCGGCGACATCGAGCGTGATGTTGTTCTCGATCTCCTGCTCGATGCGCTCCTCGAGCTCGGCCATCGGCATCTGCAGGATCTCCATGGATTGGATGACCCGCGGCGCCAGCTTCATCTGCTGGCCGAGCTTCATGGCTTGGTGAGTGTCGAAACGCATCCGTGAACAGTGTCTCCGATGTCAACGCGCTTGGCGAGTCCGTTCTTTCACGCGTCTCACAGCCACCGCCGCCAGCGGAACAGTGCGATCTGCGCGACCACCAGCCCCACCATCAGCCCACAAAAGACCCAGAACGCGATCGGGTTGTCGGACCCCGGAATGCCGCCCACGTTCACGCCCAACAGGCCCGTGAGGAAACCCAGAGGCAGAAACAACGCCGCGACCAGCGTCAGGATGTAATTCGTCCGCTCCATCCGCTCATTCGCGTTTGCTTGAGCCTCCTCGATCAGCACCTGGGCACGATCGCGCAGCGCGTCCAGATCCTCGACCAGACGCGACTGGC
>JBCAXI010000329.1:0-3473 GCA_038534175.1 Planctomycetota bacterium
GTCGGCTCTTTGAGGTGGAAGTGCCCGAGGTCGCCGAGCGGATCATCGAGCTCAAGGCCATGGCCCGCGAGGCCGGCTACCGCACCAAGATCGCGGTCAGCTCGATCGACTCGCGCGTCGACGCGGTCGGCGCGTGCGTCGGCATCCGCGGCAGCCGGATCAAGAACATTGTCGACGAGCTGAATGGCGAGAAGATCGACATCGTCCGCTGGAACGAGTCGAGCCAGATCCTCATTGCCAACTCACTCAAGCCGGCCGAGGTGCAAGAGATCAGCCTCTGCTTCGAGCTGGGGCGCGCGACGGTCATCGTCCGCGAGGACCAGCTCAGCCTGGCGATCGGCAAGCGCGGGCAGAACGTCCGTCTCGCCGCTCGACTGACCGGCTGGGACGTTGACATCCTCACGCCTGAGGAGTTCAACAAGGGCCTCGAGATCCTCCAGGAGACCCTGACCACCGTCGAGGGCGTGACCGAGGAGATGGTCGACCGTCTCGCGGCGCTCGGCATGGTCAGCGTCTTCGACATCGAGGAGGTCGGCGCGGGCGTCTTGGAGACCGAGCTCGAGCTGACGCCCGAGGTCGCGGCCCACGCGGTCGAGATCACCGCGGCCAAGGCGAAGATCGTCGCCGAGATCCAGCAGAAGGAAAAGGAAGAGGCCGAGGCCCGGCGAAAGGAAGAGGAGGAGGCCGCGAGGCGCCTGCTCTCCGGCGAGGTGCCCGAGGGCGGCGTGGACGCGGAGACCGCGGCCGCGGCGATCCTTGGAGTCACCGCGGCGCCCGCGCCCGCGACCACCGAGGCCGAGGCGCCCGCGGCCAGCGAGGCCGACGACGCCCGCGCCGCCGACATCCTCGGACAGGGCGACGGCTGAACCGAGAGCACGGAACACGCACACATCGCGAGCGGGTCGCTCGCGCATCAGATGACCGACTGCAGCACACCGCGAAGGCTTCGACTTGCGAAGCGGCGGATTGAACGGGGCAACGATTGGCCAAGCGCGTCTTTGAAATCGCCAAGGAACTCGGGGTCGCCTCCAAGGCGATCGTTGCCAAGTGCAAGGACGAGGGCATCCCCGAGACGATCATCAAGAATCACATGTCGAGTGTCACCGCCGGTCTGGAGGCGACGATTCGCGAGTGGTTCAGCGGCGATCAGTCGGAAGAAGCCCCGCACACCGCGGTCGAGACCACCGAGAAGGTCGACCTGACCAAGGTCAAGGCCAAGCCTCGGGCCCGACGCGCCAAGGCCGCAAAGGCGACCAAGGCCACCGCCGCGCCGCCTGAGAGCGATGCCGGCGGCACGGCGACCGCGATCGAGGAACCGCCCACGCGTCCCTCGCCCGTCTCGGTGCCCGCGCCCGCCGACGAGCCCGACCCCTCCAGCACGACGTCGGCGTCGCAGCCACCCGCGGAAGCACCGGCGGCGACCAACGCCGCCTCGGCGCCCGATTCCGACGCGAGCGTTGACGTCCCCACGCACAACGCGAGCAACGCGCCGGCCACGACGTCGGACGCCACGTCGGCCGCGGCACCGACTGACTCCGAGGGTCCCGACGCCGAAGACGGGCCGACGGCCGCGCCGGCGCCCCCGTCCAAGCCGACGCCGGGTGTCCCCCCGAAGCCCGCGCCGATGAACGTGCCGGTCCGTCCCAAGGTCGTGACGCCCGCCGGCCCGCAATTGCAGAACACCGACAAAGAGAAGGTCAAGCTCTCGGGCCCCAAGGTGGTCCGAGTCGAGGCGCCCGAGGCCGATCCGGGCCCCCGCGCCCCGCGCAGCCGCTTCGGCGGCGGTGGATACGGCGGCGGCGGTGGTGGCGGCGGAGGCGGCATGGGTGGGCCCGACTCGGGTGCCCGTGGTCGCGGCAACAAGCGACGCACCGGTCCCGAGACCGGCGCGGGTGTGCCTGCGCGGCGTCGCGGCCGAGCCGACGAGCCCAGCGGGCCCAACAAGTTCAGCGAGGCCGACCTCGCCGAACGAGAGATGCGCCTCCAACGCTCTGGCGGCTATCTCAAGCAGCGCCGCCAGCAGGCCAAGGCCCAGCAGAGCGCCATGGAGCGCCGCGAGACCCCCGCCACCGCCGGCGGCACGGTCAAGATCCAGGCGCCCTTCACCATCAAGGACCTCTCGGCCGCGACCGGCGTCAAGGGTGCCGAGATCGTCAAGAAGCTCTTCATGCAGGGCGTCATGGCGACCATCAACTCTGGGATCGAGATCGAGCAAGCCCAAGAGATCATGATGGACTACGAGATCGAGCTCGAGGTCGAGGCGACCGCCACGGCCGAGGAAGCCGTCTCGCAGGAGTTCGAGTCTCGGGACATCGTCGACGAGCGTCCCCGCGGACCGGTCATCACGATCCTGGGCCACGTCGACCACGGCAAGACCTCGCTGCTCGACAAGATCCGCAACGCCAACGTCGCCGACGGCGAGGCCGGCGGCATCACCCAGGCGACCAGCGCCTTCCGCGTCCCCGTCAAGGCGGGCGAGGACGAGAAGAACCTCGTCTTCGTCGACACGCCCGGCCACGAGGCGTTCACCGCGATGCGCGCCCGAGGCGCGGGCATCACCGACATCGTCGTGCTCGTCGTCGCGGCCGACGACGGCGTGATGCCGCAGACCATCGAGTCGATCGCCCACGCCAAGGCCGCGGGCGTGCCGATCGTCGTGGCGCTCAACAAGATTGATAAACCTGAAGCTTCCGACGCCAAGGTGCAAGAGATCCTTGGCCAGCTCGCCCAGCACGAGCTCAATCCCGTCGAGTGGGGCGGCGACGTCGAGGTCGTCAAGACCAGCGCGCACAGCGGTGACGGCATCCAAGAGCTGCTCGACACGCTCGACTTCCAGGCCCAGCTCCTCGAGCTCAAGGCCGACTTCGGCGGGCCCGCTCGCGGCACGGTCATCGAGGCTCGCACGCAAGAGGGCCGCGGCGTCGTCGCGAACATGCTCTTGCAAGACGGCGAGCTGAAGGTCGGCCAGTTCATCGTGTGCGGCCGCGCGTTCGGACGCGTGCGCGATATCACGAACGACCGGGCCAAGCGGATCAAGGAGTGTGAGCCGCCAATGCCGGTGCAGATCTCCGGCCTCGACGAGCTGCCCGACGCGGGCGACAAGTTCTACGTGGTCGACTCGCTCAAGAAGGCCCAGGAGGCCGCCGAGCAGCGCCGCGACCGCGAGCGTGAGACCCAGCTGGCCCAGCCCAAGGTCACGCTCGACTCGATGCTCACGCAGATGGCCGAGGCGGACATCAAGGAGATCAAGGTCGTCGTCAAGGCCGATGTGCAGGGCTCGGTGGACGTGCTCAAGAACGAGATCGAGAAGGTCTCGACCGACGAGATCAAGGTCCGCGTGCTGCACGCGGCCGTGGGCGGCGTCGCCGAGTCGGACATCGTGCTGGCCGACGCGTCGAGCGCGGTCATCATCGGCTTCAACGTGATCGCGTCGAGCAAGGCGCGACAGCTGGCCGACCAGAAGAACGTCGAGA
>JBCAXI010000330.1:0-3469 GCA_038534175.1 Planctomycetota bacterium
GCATCTTGATGCCGATGCGACCCGCGACGATCAGCAGGTCCGCCTGACGCGGGCTGAAGCGCATCACCTCGGCGCCGAAGCGCGCCAGGTCGTATCGGCTGCACGCGGTGGCCATCAGCTCGATGCCGCAGCACGCCGTCGCGAAGGGCACCGGCCATAGCGAGCTACGACGGGCCCAGTTGATCACCCGCTTGAGCTGCGTGGTGAGAACAAAGTCGGTGTCGATCGCGGCTTCGATGCCCATGGCGGTTCGCTCCCAGGCGGGGTTCGCCCATCGGCGGCCCGCGGACGCACTGTAGCGGACCAACCCGGCTTGGGACCTCTTGAAGGGTTTAGGCCAGCCGTTCGACGAACGGCGTCGCGGCCTCGGGCTCGTCCACCCGGAACACGCACCTCGCCGGGAAGCCGTTGAGCGCCGGCGTCTGGTAGGCGTATCGCACGTTGATGCCCTGGGCCGCCAGGCAGCCGGCGATGTCGCGGAACGCCGAGGGACGGTCCGAGACGTCCACCGCGAGCACGGGGGCCTCGATGACCGGCCCGGCGCCGGAGTCCACGATGCCCTCGAACACGTGTCTCATCGCCTCCTCGGGCGCCCCGATAATCCGGGCCAGCCCGCGCTGCGACTCGTCCACGCTCACGCTCACGCCGGCGAGATGGGTGCCCGCAACCGTCAGCGACTCCAGCACGCCGGCGAGCTCGCCCGGGCGGTCGGCCAGGTAGATCGAGAACTCGGTGAGCAGATCGCATCGCATTGGGGCGTCATCCGGGACGAGGGGCGTGTGGGAGGCCGGTGGGCCAATTGGGCCGCCGCGGGATCCATCCCTCTATCTGGTGGCCACATAACGGGTTGGGGCTCATCGGCTCGTTCGGAGGCCCGCTGGAGCCCGATCAACCGGGTCGAGAGGGTAGCGCGCTCGCGGTCGCGAAGTGGGGGTTGGAGAATCCGGGCTAGCGGGGCGATGGGCGATTGGCCTCTTCCAGCTCGCGCTGGATCGTCTCGAAGGGCCAGTCCTCGGCGTACGGCTCCTGGGTCTCGATCCGATCGGTGCCGATGCCCTTCGTCTCGATCGTTCGCCGATAGCAGCCGCTCGCGACCAGCACGATGCCCACCGCCGAGACCACGCCCACCCATCGTCGATCTCGGGGCCTCACGCCTCACCGCCGATCGGACCCGACGACGCCGGGACGGCGGGGCGCGATGTCCGCTGCCCGACCAGATCGGCGAGCGTCTCGGCCTCGACCTCGCGGCGCTGGACCTGACGGAGGCGGCGCTCCAAATCGGCCGCGCCGGGCTCGTGCTCGGCGCGATCGATCAACGCCTCGCCCACGCCCAGCAGCTCGGCAGCCGACACGCGCTCGGGCGGGCGCGCGAGCGTCCATCGTCCGTCGTCCTCGTCGCCCACGCGATGCAGCAGCCCCTGCGATTCCATCGCCTCCAGAACGCGGCGCGCGACCGTCGGCGAGAGCCCGAGCCGCTCCGTGGCGGCACCGAGCTGCAGCGGGGCGCCCCCATCGAACGATCGCGCCGCCATCACCCCCAGGTCGATCGCGATCGTCGGCGAGACGAACCCGGTCGACTCAGCGCCCGGCCCGTCGTCCGCCCAGTCGCGGAAGGTCTGCAGCATCTGCGAGACCTGCAGTCCAAAGAGAATGATCAGCCACGTGATGTAGACCCAGAGCAAGAACAGCGGGATGAGCCCGATGGATCCATACAGGCTCGAGTACACCGTGGTGAACGTGAGGTAGGTCGTGAAGCCCTCCTTGCCGAGCTCCCAGAGCACCGCCGCGACCGCCGCGCCGGTGAGCCCCGGACGGATGTGCACCCGCGTGTTCGGGACGGTGGCGTACAGCAAGAAGAACACACCGGTGCTGAGGGCGACGCGCACCACGAGCCCGAGCAGCAGGCCCAGCACCGAGCCGCTGCCGGGCTCGACGCCCAGGATCGCGTTGAGCCAGCGGGTCGCATTCTCGCTGACGCCGAAGGTGACCGCCAGCGAGAGCACGCCGAGCGTGAGGATCGCCCAGTATTGGATGAGCCGCCGCGTCCACGCGCGCCCGACGCGCACCTGATAGATGTGATTGAAGGACCGCTCGAGTTCGACGAGCATCGAGATCGCGGCGTACACGAGCGTCAGGAACCCCACCGCGCCGATCGCGCCGAGCTTGATGCTCGAGATCTCCTCGACCTTGTCGGTGATCCACGCGTCGAGCTCGCCGTAGCTCTCGTCGGCGACCTCGCCCAGCGGCGGGGCCATCGCGACCGCCAGCGCCGCGTCGAAGTCCTCCGCCGAAGCCACCTGCCGCGCGGTCTCCACCGCCTCCGGCGGGATCCAGGCGCCCGGTCCCCACGCGCCGATCGATCGGACCGGCGGCGCCACCGGCTCGGACTCGAGCGCGATCTCGCTTAGCCCCGAGAACTTGAGCGCCCGCGTGACCGCGTCCCGCTTGTCCTCGTCCGACGTGAACTGCCCGAGCACCACCAGCCCGATGATGAACAGCGGGATCAAACCGAACATGGTGCGGTACGCCATGGCCGCGGCCATCCGCGGCAGCTGCGACCGGTAGATGCCCAGCACCGCCAATCGCAGCACCCGCAGTATCGTCTCGGCCTGCGTGGGCGATGACGCGGCGGCCCCCTGCCCAGCACCCGGTTCTCGTTGCGGTTTGCCCGCTGACACATCACTCGACTCGCTCGGCGGCGCGCTCATGTTCCGCGCCCCCCTCGGCCCCCACGCCCCCCACGGCCTCCACGGCCTCCGCCGCCACGACCACTACCGCCGCCACGACCACCGCTGCCACCTCCGCCGCGAGCATCCCCGCGGGACGAACGCCGACGGGTGCGCGATCGACTCGCCGACGGACGCTCGCTCGCCTCGGGCCGCTTCTTGCCGGGGGTGACGGCGCGGCGGAGCGCTCGGAGCTCGGGTGCGGTCAGCTCGCGCCAGCCCCCTCGGGGCACGCCCTTGAGCCGCAAGGGGCCCATCGACACGCGTTCCAGCCGCTTCACGGGGCAGCCCACCGCGGCCAGCATGCGTCGCACCTGGCGGTTGCGTCCTTCTTTGAGCGTGAGCTCGAGGATGGTTCGATCGCGATCGCGTCGGACGAGCGACAGCTCGACGTGCGCGGCTCGCACGCCGCCGACGGTCCGGCCCGCCTTGCGATCGGCGAGGTAGATCCCCTGCTCGAGCTCGACCACGTCCTCATCGGACAGAAGCCCGCGGACCGTGACGCGGTAGGTCTTCTCCACGCCGAAGCGCGGGTGCGTGAGCTTGTGCGCGAGGTCTCCGTCGTTGGTGAGCAGCAGCAGCCCGACGGTCTCGAAATCGAGCCGCCCGACGGGAAAGAGCCTGGCGCGCGACGGGTGATCGATGAACTCAAGCACGGTCCGCCGCGCGGCGCCTGGCTCGTCCAGCACCGTGGTCACCGTTCGCGTCGGCTTGTTGAGCATGATGTACACCGGCCGCTCGGG
>JBCAXI010000331.1:0-3466 GCA_038534175.1 Planctomycetota bacterium
ACTCGGACTCGAACCGCGACTGCTCGGTCGACAGCAACGCCTCCTTGGCGTCGATTCCCGATCACGCCGTTGCGGCGCGGGGCTGACGTGGGGGCGCCGGCGTCGATGACGCCGCAGGAGGTGCGTCAAGCCGTGGCCGACCAGCGCCTAATTTCGGGCGGTGGCGGCGGCGGTGTGGCAAGCAACCAAGCGGGCTACCCGTCTACGCAGGTCGGGTTCCAGACCTACCGCGTGTCGGGCGCGACGGACGTCTCGCGTTGGCTGGGGCAGATGCGCGGCAAGCAGGTCGGTGCCGAGGCGGCGGCGTACCTGCGCCAGGCCAAGGCGGTGCTGGACGCGATCGGCGAGCCGCAGCAGGTGAGCATCCGCTGGATCGCCGGCGGCCCGTTCAACGGCGCGGTCCGAGCGGACCAGGGGGGCCAGGCGCTCAACTCGGGAGGCAACGCGTTCGCGAACGCGGAGCTGGGCGTCGCCCGCATGCCAGCGGGTCCGATCGAGATTCGCGCGTGGCGTGGGGTGGGCGCGTTCGAGGCGAATCGCAATCTTGGACAGACGGTGGCGATCGGCGGGCCGTGGGCGCCGCTGGCGATGGTGCACGCCTGGGGTGGCGTGAGCTCGGACGGCGGCACGACATGGGTGGTCCCGATCCGTGGGCGCGATGGGTTCGAGGGCTCGCTGGAGCTGAAGTTCGAGAACTCGTTGCCGGCATTAGAGGACTGGCCTCAGTAAAGGAACGGCGTTGGTTCTCAAACAACTGGGCAAGCTGCTGGGGGGTGGGCGCGGTGATGACCGTCCGGTGCTGCGCGCCGCCGTGTTCGGCAAGCATCCCGGTTGGGATGACCACATGGAAGAGCTGGGCCTGACCACGACGGGGCTCGTCGAGCTCCGGCGGACGCTGTACAGCGAGGGCCTGACACGGATCATCGACAGCGGAGAGTGGGAGGGGCTCGAGCCGAGCGAGCGTCTGGACGTGTTCGACCACGCCTTCGCGCGGCGGGGCAAGGGCTCGCTCGTGGTCGGGCGGCTCTGGTCGAGCGAGGACGGGCGCGGGCGCACCAAGTACCCCATGATCGTGGCGGTGGAGTGCGAGGGCCTGCCGGCGACCCGCGCGATCGAGATCGCCGAACCGGCGTGCGCGCGGGCCAAGGCGGCGTTTGTCGCGACGCGCGGCGCCGACGACGTGCGAGCGGCATTCCGAAAGCTGCAGGGCGAGCTGGACAAGGCGGCGTCGAACGCGTCGCGCGAGCCCGAGCCGGCGGGACGGCACGTGCGCGCGCTCGAGCGGATGGAGGGCTCGCCCACGTTTCGTCCGAGCGACGGGGCTTCGGCGATGGAGGGCCTCTGCCGCGTGGTGCACGCGATGGACAGCGAGCTGGGCGCCCAGCTCGGCGCGGTCGGACGCGGGAGCGGGTCGGGGACCACGTCCTGGACCGCCCGGGCGCGGCAGGTGTCCGAGCGCGGCGGGCACGTGCGTGGGCCTGGATTGGGCGGCGGGTCTTCCGCGGGCCTCCATTCCGGGGTGGACGTGGGCCGCTCGCTGGGCGCGTGGATGGATCTTGTGGAGCCTTTAACGGGCTCGCGCCTGGCGCTGATGGTCGTGTTGTCGCCTGAGGGGTGGCTGGACGTGATCGCGGGGGACGCGAGCTCGTCATCGCTGGTGTGCCTGCGGACGAGCGCGGCACATACTCCGATGGCGAGCGAGGTGCCGTACGAGGTGCCGGGGGAGACGCGGCGGCGCGTAGAGGACATACTGAAGCCCAACGCTTCGGACGCATCGGGGGCGGCCGGGGCCGGCGAGGAGTCGCGATGAACCACGGGCGAGGCGGACGGATCGGTGGCGTGTGGGTCGGGGTGCTTGCGAGCGTGCTGGTGTGCGCCTCGGCGCACGCGCAGTACGGGCTGAGCATGCCCCCGTTGCAAGACCCGATCCGAGACGCGGTGGAGGACGTCGAGCAGGCCGACGACGATCGGATTCAGGATCCGACGGTGGACGCGGCGGAGGCGGCGCGTCTGCGCGCGCTCGGCGCGGGGCTGAGCTCGATCGAGGAGTTCGTGATCGAGATCGACCGGAGCGTGAGCACGGAGAACGCGCCCGACAACCCCGGCGAGCTGCTCTCGCTGGAGGTTGGGGTGGCGTTGGTGGAGGGCGTGTGGCGCGCGGGCGATGACGCGGGGGGCGCGGCGCTCGAGTCGCTGCCGATCAACTCACTCGCGGCGCGGTCGGACGTGTTCGCCGACTCGGCGCTGCGTGCGATCGGTCGGCGTGTGGAGGATGGGCTGCTCGAGATGGAAACGCCGCTGCTGGGCTGGGTGACGGTGTCGCGCCCAGCGCGGGTGACGGCCTCTCCGTCGCTGCTCGGCGACGACCTGGTCGAGATCCCGCCGCGGATCGCGAACCTCACGATTCTGTTCGAGTCCGAGGCGATCGACGTGGACACGTTCGGGATCGAGTTCATCCCGCCCGAGCATCCCGATCTGCCGGCCGCGGAGGAGATCATGGCGCTCGAGGTTGAGCTCGGGCTGCACGAGGGCGTGTATTTGCGCCCGAGCGATCGGTTCGAGTCGGCGACGATCACGCTCGGCTCGCTGGAGCCTGGCTCGTCCTTCTACACCACGGGGCTGGCGACGGTGGTTGCGGCGATCACGGACCACCTGCGCACGAGCGAGCAGCTTGTGGGCATCCTCGTGGCGGTCTCGCCCGAGCAGGTGAGCGTGGAGGATCGGACGTACCAGGACCTCCGGGACGATGAGGACAACCACCTCGATCTGCGGATCTACCTCTCGGTTGTGAAGCAGTTCCGAACGCTCGCGTTCGGCGACCGTGTGCCGGAGGAAGACCGAGAGAACGCGCCCGTGCACCAGCGCATCGTGGATCGCTCACCGATCACGCCCGGCGGCGTGCTACGCCGCGACGTGCTCGATGAGTACCTGCACCGGCTCAATCGCATGTCCGGTCGGCGGGTCTCGGCGGCGCTGTCCGCGGCGGACCAGGAGGGCGTGCAGGTCGACTACCTGATCTCCGAGCGGCGCCCGTTCCTGCTGTACGGGCAAGTCTCGAACACCGGCACCGAGCAGACCGATCGACTGCGGTACCGCTTCGGCGGGCAGGTGAGCCAGCTGCTGAACCTCGACGACACGCTGACGCTGGACTACATCAACGCGGGGTTCGACGACGAGACGCAGGGCTTCCTCGGGCAGTACGAGTCGGACGTGCCGGGCACGGATCGGCTGCGCTACCGCATCGAGGGTGCGTACAGCGAGTTCGTCGCGTCGGACGTGGGTCTGGCAGGCGAGAACTTCGTGGGTGACTCGACGCGCATCGGCGCCGGGCTCATCTGGAACGTGTATCAGCGGGGCGAGCTGTTCGTGGATCTGCTGGCGGGCGCGCGCTGGCAGAACGTGAACGTGAACAACGAGGCGGTGGACACCTCGGGCGACTCGAACTTCTTTATCCCGCGATTGGGTG
>JBCAXI010000332.1:0-3460 GCA_038534175.1 Planctomycetota bacterium
AGCTGGCTCGGGAACAGATTCAGCTCGCAAATAATGGCACGATTTGGCCTCTTCGATTTGGTCGTGAGCAACGTGAGCTGCGCGAGAAGGTTCTCCGTGAGGCCGAACGCTCGATCGCCGTTTTAGAGGCTGATGAAGCGGTGACGCCCAGCGAGTAACGGCTTCCCGCTACGCGACGTAGCCGCGTGGTGAAAGTCTGGCTTTCATCTGCGGCCAAGTTCACGTACCTGAGGAACGGCTGATTCTTTCGAGAGCAATGCCTCGCAGGTGTTTTGGCCAGATGGGGGGCCTTGACTAAAGCGTTGGCCAATAGCGGAGCCATTCCCGACGGTTTACAAAAAAACGCCCGCCCGGGTGGTGGTCCGGGCGGGCGTGTGGGTTGGCTGCGCGGCGTGGCTTTGGGAGGCCTTGTGGTGGGTCGGCCGCGCGGCCGGTGGTGGCTTTTTGAGAGCCGGCTCGGTGGCCGACCCTCTGGGAAGGCGTTCGCGCGGTGGTGGCCGGGCGAACGCGTTGAGCACGTTGCGTCGGTCGTGATCGCTTGGGCTCGGCGCGTCCTTGCGCGTCGCGTGGGCGAGTCTGGCCGGCGCGGAGCGCCGAGTCCTTTCGGCGTCCTGCGGAGAGACAGGAGGCTGACCGTTTCGGTCCTCCCGCGCGGCACTGGGTTGTGCCGATCGGTCGGCTCGAGTGGTCTCGTGCTCCGTGGGCTGGGTTGTCAACGCCCGGTGACCCGCTCGCGCGGGTCATGGGCGATCAGGCGAAGTTCGTCAGGTCGAGGGGCTGGCTTGGCTGGGCCCGGCGTGCATCTCCTTGGCGAGCCGGGGCAGGTTCTGGAAGGTGTCCTTGAAGGCGTTCTTCCACGCGGCCCGGTCTCGGATCTCGAGGCGGTCGCGGACGCCGAGCAGGACGACTTCCTTCGGCAAGCCGACCAGGTCGATGTGGTCCTGTGGGAGTTTGACTCGGTCGGCTTTGTCTGGCCTGAGCGGCTCGGCCATGCCGAAGATCTGTGCTTCGAGCTCGCTCGCCTGGCCGCTGGTGGTCAGCGAGTTGGGTGTGGCCGCGCCGATGGAGGTGAAGGTCTTGACCGGGAAGAGCCGGAGCATGCCGCCCTGCTCGGGCCACGGGATGCAGGTCCAGTGGTCGCCGTGGATCTCGGGATTCCAGGCGGCGCGGATCTTGGCCGGGATCTGGACGCGACCCTGCGCATCGATCGTGAGCTCGGCTTTGCCGGAGAAGATCACGGTGGTGGAACCCCTTGGCGGTCATGCCTGCGAAGTATCTCACTGATCGACACTAATTGCAACTATCTCCTACTGATCTTCCCCTTTCTCAATGCAGTTGTCGGTTTATCCACAGATCTTCGACGTTTGTACGGATTGTAAATTAGATTCAATAGCAAATTGTTTGGGTCTTGGTGATTCCGCGATGCGCCGAGCGAGTGGTTGGATCGCGGGTGGTTGTGTTGGCGTGGGGGGCTTGGGGGGACGGTGGGGCGGGGAGTTGTGTCGCGTTCTGAAGTCGGTCAGTAGACTCGCCGACCTCGTCGGGGGGTGAGGTGAGGGGGGCACTGGAGGCCCTCGTTGGACGAATCGGACGGACAGAACGTGGTGGAAGCGCGGGCATTGTCGTTGCTGCCGCGCGGTCTGTTTGTGCTGACTTCGCAGCATGACGGGGAGCGTTCGGGTGCTCGCGTGACGAGCGTGTGCCAGGCGGCGACGGAGCCGTTGCTGTTGTGCGTGGCGGCTCGAAAGGGGCACCGGCTTGAGCCGTTGATCCGCGACAGCCACCACTTTGCGGTGAATCTTGTGGCACCGACGGAGCGGTTGATTCTGCGGAAGTTTCCGCAGGACGCGCCGGGCGACGATGTGGGAGACCCGTTTGATTCGATGGCGGTTCGAACGCTGTCTTCGGGTTCGCCGGTGATCGAGCGTTCGTTGGCGGCGTTCGACTGCGAGGTGGTGCGCCACTTCGACATGGAGGCGGACCACGAGTTGTACGTGGGGCAGCTTCTGGAGACGTGGCTGTCGCCGGAGGCCGAGGCGCTGCTCGATGAGGCGGTGCTGGACGCGACGGGCTCGGGGGAGGGCTGATCAGCCGACGCGGATGGCGCGTTGGATGTGGTCGGCGATGGCTTGATCGAACACGGACTCGCTGAACTGCGCGGCGTTGAGTGCGCAGTCGTGGTCGGCGCGCTCGGGGATGCGCTGGGCGGCGGCGGCGATGGCCTTAGGTGAGGGGTCATCGAAGAGGGCGCCGGTCTCGTTGTCGATGACGGTGTCGAGGGCGCCGCCCTTGGCTCGGGCGAGGACGGGGAGTCCGGCCGCTTGGGCCTCGACGGCGACGATGCCGAAGTCTTCGATTTGCGGGAAGACGAGCAGGCGGGCGCGCTGGTAGTGGCTGCGGAGCTGTTCGTCGTTGACGCGGCCGAGGAAGGTGATCTGGTCGTCGTCGGCCTGCGCGGCAAGGGACTCGAGCTCGGCGCGTTGGGAGCCCTCGCCGACGATGCGGAGGCGGGCGCCCGCTTCGATGGCTGCGAGGATGGCGAGGTCGGTGCGTTTGTACGGCTCGAGGGCGGAGACGAGGAGCCACGCGTCGTCGCGTTCGTCGGACGCGGGTGGTGGGGTGAAGAAGGACGTGCGCACGGGTGGATAGACGATGTCGGCGTCGCGGTGGTAGGCGTGGCGGATGAGGTCTGCGGTGTGGGTGGAGTTGGCGAGAAAGTGGGTGACGTGTTGGGCGGAGTTGCGGTCCCAGTGTCGGAGTGCGGGGCCGAGGGCGCGGAGTCCGAGGCCGCGGAGGCGTGCGGTGGCGGAGTGGCCGGCGTAGTCGGTGGTGCGGTCCCAGAGGTAGCGAGCGGGTGAGTGGCAGTAGCAGAGGTGCGGCACGCCGGTCGGTGGCCGAAGTCCCTTGATGGCGGCGCTGCTGGTTGAGACGAGCAGGTCGATGGGCTCGCGTTCGTGCTGGCGGGCGAGCGAGCGGGCGAGGCGTTCGACGGCGAAGGGATAGAGCGGGAGGAGCCATCGGCGCGCGGCGGGGGCGGCGTTCAGCGGCGAGGTATGGGTGGGCAGAGCGTGGATGTTCGGGGCCGCGTCGCGCATGGCGTTCGGCTTGGCGAACATGGTGTGGATGGATGACATGGTGACCGCGAGGTCGGGGCGGCGGTGCGGGAGCGCGGCGATGCGTTCGAGCACGGCCTCGCCGCCGCGGTAGCCGACGAGCCAGTCGTGTGCCAGCGCCATGCGTTGGTTGGGCTGGTGGGTGCGTTGATGTGATGCGTCTGTGGCTTGCCGGGGCGGGGTCGGGGCCGGTCTAGGATCGGCGTGGGCGCCGGTCGGCGGGGTGTCCGAATGGGCGCTGGGTGGGGTGTCGGGTCGGGTATCCACGGAGGCATGATGGCATGAGTGAGGCGAGCGCGTCGGCGGCGAATCCGCGGAATCGGCTGGGGATCGACTATGAGGCGGCG
>JBCAXI010000333.1:0-3456 GCA_038534175.1 Planctomycetota bacterium
CGGTGGATGTTCTGGTGGGTCTGGTGGGCAGCCACGCGCCGGGCGCGCGCGAGCCGGTCGTGCTGCGCACGCTCGCGGAGTCTTACGGGCTGTTGCGTCAGCCGGCCGAGGCGGCGGCGGTGTACGTCGCGGCGGCCGAGTCGGACCCGCGCAACGCCGAGTGGGCGCGGGAGGCGGTGCTCTGGTACGAGCGGGCGGGAGACGCCAAACACGCCGCGGAGTGGGCGACGCGGGCCGAGATGCTGGGCGGAGGCTGATCCGCCTTGCGTGGATGGGCGCACGTCATGCGAGATACCGCCCGCCATCGACACGAATGACTTGGCCCGTGGTGTACGTGGCGTGCCGTGCGAGCCACGTGACGGCCTCGGCGGCGTCCTGGGGTGTGCCGGAGCGATCCAGTGGCACACGGCTGAGATACCTCCGCTGCGTTTCTTGGTCGGACTCGTAGCCCTCCTCCGGAAACGCGACCACGCCCGGCGCCACGGCGTTGACACGGACGTCTGGCGCTAGATCGCGCGCCAGCGAGCGCACCATCTCGACGAGCGCGGCCTTGGACATCGAGTAGGCCGCGAAGTCTTGGCGGGGTCGGCCCATGGCGTGGATGTCGGCCATGCAGACGACGCCGCCGCCGCCGGGTTGGGTTGACGCTTGCAGTGCGCCGGCGAGCTGCTTTGTGAGCAGCAGGGGTGCGAGTGCGTTCACGCGGTACAAGGCGAGGGCGCGTGCCGCGTCGGTCTCGGCGAGGGGCGTGGGGAAGTAGATCGAGGCGTTGTGCACGAGCACGTCGAGGCGCGGGAGCGCCGTGGCCATGCGCTCGCCGAAGGACTCGGTCGCCTCAAGATCATCGAGGTCGAGTGGCTCGAGGCGCACCGCGGCCCCGGTGTTCGATTCGATCGATGACTTGGTATCGCGGGCTTCGTCTTCGCTGGTGCGATAGGTGATGACGAGATCGCAGCCGTCGACGGCGAGTCGGTGGGCGATGGCGAGGCCGACGCGCCGAGCGGCGCCGGTGACGAGTGCGATCGGTCGATCATCATCGCGCGATGTCATTGGAACGGCCCTTTGTTGCCGTTGTTGTTCCCGTTGTTGTCGGGAAGGTCGTCGTCGGGCTCGGGCGGTTGCGGGTCGTGGGCGCCATTCGTGTGGGGGCTGTCCCAGGACGAGGTGTCCTCGTTGGGATTGGCGCGTCGCGTCTCGGGCGGGGCCTTGGGTGTTTCGAGGCGCTTGGCGGACTCGGCCCACGCGTCGCGATCATCGGCGGGGCGTCGGACGCGGTCGTCGGCGGCGCGTCGGCGGGCGCGCCGGCGGACGTAGACCACGAACAGGCCGGTGATCAGAACGATGGCGAACACCGACAGGCCGACGAGAAGGGCGATGGCTCGTCCGGCGGACTGCAGGGCGTCGGGGTCGGGCTGGAGGGAAGCGAGCGTCACGCGTGAAGGATCGGTCGGCGCGTCGCCCGCCGCAAGTGGCGTGTCCTAGACTCGCCGGACGGAGGTTCTGCATGCACTTTGAAGCACACCAGTCCGTGATGGACGATCTTGAGGCGCGGATCTTGACCATCCGTGACTCTCTTTGACTACGACGGCAAGCAGGTTCGCCTGGGCGAGCTCGAAGAGAAGATGTCCGCGACCAACTTCTGGGACGACCAGAAGGCGGCGCAGGGCGTTGTGGACGAGCTGAAGACCGTCAAGGCCCAGATCGAGCCGCTCAAGAAGGTGGTCGCCGACTTCGAGGACGCCAAGCTGGCGCTCGAGATGGCCAAGGAAGAGGGCGACGACGAGCTGCTCACCGAGGCCGACGAGTCGCTGTTTGATCTCACGAATCGGATGGAGAAGGTCGAGACCCAGTCGCTGCTGAGTGGCAAGCACGACCACCGCGACTGCTACCTCACGATCTCCGCGGGCGACGGCGGCACCGAGGCCAACGACTGGGCCGACATGCTGCTGCGCATGTACATCTACTACGTCGAGCACAACGGCTGGAAGATGGAGGAGGTCTCCAAGACGTTCGGCACCGAGGTGGGCGTGGACCACGTGACGCTGCTGGTGAAGGGGGCGTTCGCGTTCGGGTATCTCAACTGCGAGCGTGGCACGCACCGGCTGGCCCGAGTCTCGCCATTCAACAGCCAGGGCAAGCGGCAGACGAGCTTCGCGACGGTCGATGTGACGCCGGTGTTCGAGGAGCAGGACGTCGAGATTCCGGAGAAGGATCTGGAGATCACCGCGTTCGCGCGCTCGAGCGGCCCGGGTGGGCAGAACGTGAACAAGGTGGCGTCGGCGATTCGTTTGGTGCACAAGCCGACGGGGTTCATGGTCGTGAGCTCGACGCACCGAGACCAACTCCAGAATCGGCGCCAGGCGATGACGCTGCTGCAGGCCAAGCTCGAGCAGTTGGCCGAGGAGAAGCGGGAGCGCGAGATTGCCGAGGCGTCCGGCGGGAAAATGGAGCACCGCGGCTGGGGCGCGCAGATCCGTAGCTACGTGTTCTACGACAACCGCGTGAAGGACCACCGCACGAGCTACGAGATCATGGACCCGCAGAAGGTCATGAACGGCGAGATCGATGGATTCATCGACTCGGAGCTCAAGCGTCGGCGGTCCGAGCGGAACTAGCTGGAGCTACAGCTCGCCCGGAACGCCCAGGATCCAGCCCTCGCGCTGGGCGATCGCGGGCGTCATCAGATCGACCTCGCCGGCGAGCAGCGCGTCGCGTGTGTCCACGACCTGGCGCGCGTCCTTGTACCAGTGCGGCGGGGCGAGCTGTGGGTACAGGCTGGGATAGATCTCGGCGATCGTGATCGTGTTCGGCGCCTCGGGCGCGGGCTCGAATGGCCAGAGGTGGACGCGCGGCGCCAGATCCGCGTCCGTCAGCAGGCGATGCACCATCGGCAGCCCCACGAGTGACTGCGAGCCGACCGAGCCGATGCCCGCGAGCTTGAACGGCGACTGCGGGCTCGACCTCATGAGCGCCTTCGCCGCCTTCTCGGCGACGCGGAACTGCGGCACGCCGGTGGGGCCGGTGGGACGCCGGATCGGGAGGTCGGCGAGATGCGTGTGCTCCTTGGGACGCCCCCAGAACGGGCCGCAGTCAGCACCGGTGGTCTCGCGAATCTCGCGATTGAGCCGGTCGGCGACCTCGAAGCGGTTGCTGACGCCGCTGGGGTCGTCGGTGATTTGTTCGGCGAGGTGCGCGCACAAGCCGCGGCCCGTTGGCAGGATTGGCTCGCCGCTCGATGCGAGGGGGTAGCCGATCGCGAAGTCAACACCCAACAGCGCGCGCTGGTGGGCGAACCTCGTGGTGAGCAGCGTGCGGATCTTCGTCTCGGCCTCGAGACGGGTGGGCTGGTAGAGCGGATCGGGACGCTCAGTGGGCGGCGAGGCGCGTTCACCCCACGCGAGCCAGCAGCGGTCCTCGGAAGGGCTGGGCGTCCCATCACCTGTGGCGGCCCCCGCC
>JBCAXI010000334.1:0-3446 GCA_038534175.1 Planctomycetota bacterium
GAATCGGCCATCGATCTCAGCCAGATCAACACGCATGAGCCGACCACTCCACCGGCGATCCGGGTCTTCGTTGGGTTCGAAGTAGTAGAGCGACCGTCCATCCGGCGCCCACTGATGGCCGACACCGCCGTCGATCGATATCTGGCGCCGATCGGGCGGTCCATCGAGCCTTCTGATGAAGACCTGGGAGTCCCCGAGAATGTCCGAGATGTAGGCCATCCATGCTCCATCGGGACTGAACTGACCACCCACCTCCGAGGCGGGCGTCGTCAGCACAGGGGCCGGCGCCCATGCGTTGCCATCGCGCTGAAGCATGTAGATCTGCCAGTCCGCCTCACTGCTCCATTGCGTGAGAAGGAGCTGTGAGCCGTCACTCGACCAGTCGGTCGTGAACTGCTCAAAGAGAGATGGTTCAGCAAGGGGGCGCGGCGGGCTCTCGCCGTCGATGCTCACGATGTGCGGTATCTCGGCAGACACCTCGGTGCTCATGGAAAAGGCGAGCTCACGCCCGTCCGGTGACCAGATCGGATTGGAGCCCATCGGATTGGAACCCACTCGCGGAAGCACGATCTCTGTGCGCAGCCCCCGTGCCAGCTCATGAATCACCAACGCTGCGGTCGACGACGCACGCTGCGTGCTCAACGCGACGCGAGAACCATCCGAGCTAATGCGTGGCGTGACCGCCGTAGTCGGCGCATCAAGCAGCGGCGTGCGTTCGCCACTGGCGAGATCGAGCCAGGTCGGCATGCCCAGGACGTTGTTGGCCTGTGATCCCCGGATGTAAAGCGCGGTCCCGTCGTCGGCGATGGACAACTGGACGCTGCCGTTAAGCGGGCGATGAAGGACGTCGAAGAGCACAGGCTTGGGCGTGCCCACAACAGCCAGAGCCGTCCAGTCCACCCGGCATGCGTAGACCGTGTCACCCGTCGCGTAGAGCAGTTCGCCCCCGGGCAACACGATCGGGTACGACCCCGCTCCTTCGATCAGCGTCGTAGTCTGACCCGACGCGAGGTCAATCACCGCGATCGAGCTGTCGTTGAATGACTCTCCCCCGTGCTGGGCCGTGAAGACCACCAATCGCCCATCCGGCGTCGATGCGGGCCAGCGGTGCGAGCGGTGCAGCCGGTCACTACCGAACGACTCGAGCGATGTGATCGTCTTGGGTGTCCCGCCCGCGGCACTGATCATGTGAATCAATGCGGTGGTATCCGGCGAGTACACCAGCCGATCGTTGCCGAGCCAGGCCAAGCCGCGGTGCGATGAGGTCACCTCGGTGAGTCGTTGTGGTGATCCCCCAGCGGTGGCGATCTTCCATAATGCCGTTTCAGTCAGGTACGCGACCCACCGCCCATCTGGGCTGAACACGGGTGAGCTGGCGCCCTCTGTTCCGGGCAAGAGTAAGGCCGTATCGCTGGCGAGCGAGCGCAACCAGAGCCCGCGTTCGCTCCCGACTGTCGCTGACACGACGAGACGTGTGCCGTCGGAGGAGAGGGCGAAGTCTCGGCTGTCGCCCGTTCTGGGAGCCCCATCGCGGAGAAGCGACACCGGGAACGCCAGCCGTGCGGCGCTTGCCGTCTGTGTTGGCATCGAAGCCCCCGCCCGCATCCACATCAGGAGAGCCAGCCCGACGCAGATCGCCGAGACCACCGACATAACGCCCACCAGCGTCCGCGCGCGGCCCGGCGCCGGGGTCGTGGTGGTGGCCGGTGCCGACGGCGTGAGCAACTCCACCCGCACATCGCCGATATCGCGGTACCGCAGGTTCTTGTCGCGGACCAGGCAGCGATCTAGTACCCGCCGAACGTGCGCCGGCGTCTCGCTCGGCAGCCGCTGGACATCCAGATCCTTGTGCAGCACGGCTCCGATCGAGTCGGTCGCGGTCTCGCCGTGGAACGGACTGGCGCCGACGAGCATCTCGTAAAGCAACACGCCGAAGGACCAGATGTCCGTCCGCTTGTCGACACGCCGTCCGCGGGCCTGCTCGGGGCTCATGTACGCGGCGGTGCCCAGGATCGCGCCCTCGATGGTCGGCGAGTGCTGAGGCCGCTGCGTCATCGTCGGGCTATCGAGCGCGCCGGTCGAAGAGCCGGCCTCCTCGACACGCGCGAGCCCGAAGTCGAGCACCTTCGCCTCGCCATCGGGCGTGATCTTGATGTTCGCCGGCTTGAGATCACGATGGATCACACCGGCCTCGTGTGCAGCCTCGACGCCGGCCGCGATCTGCACCGCGTACTCGACGGCGTCGTCCACCGGTAACGGGCCGCGGTCGAGGCGGTCGGCCAGCGTCTCGCCGTCGACATACTCGAGCACGAGGTATCTCGAGCCGCCTTGCTCTTCGACGCCATGGATCCCGGCGACGTTGGGATGGCTGAGGCCCGCGAGGGTCTTGGCCTCGCGCTCGAAACGCTCCAGGCGCGATCGATCTGACGCCAGGTGCTCGGGAAGCGCTTTGATCGCGACTTCGCGGTCGAGGCGGGTATCGCGCGCAAGGTACACCACACCCATGCCGCCCCGACCGACTTCCCGAAGCACCTCGAATGGACCGACCCGTTCCAGCATGCTCACAGAATACGGTCAATGCGCCTTCGAGAGTCCTTCATGATGCGGCCGCTCAGATCGGGGCATGGGCATTGGCCGTGTCAGGTTCCGGCGTTTGTCATCGGCACGGCCGCCGCGATCGCGTGTCCGCCGTCGGACGCTTGGGCATCGCCACCAACGTGGCACGCGCCCTCCAGAAAAGCCCCTCGCGCTCCAATTCGGCAACAAGTACGCGGACCGGTCGCGTTAAGGAGGACAATTTCAGCACACGCCATTCGGGCGTTGACGCCTCGCATAACCACAGCAACGCGTACGATGCGTGCCACGCTCATGCGCTGGTATCCCACGAGTTCTTGAACGGGTGTTCGCCAGCCTCACAGCTTTGCGCGAGGATCTCGATGTCTCCAAGCGTCGAACACTTGTTCACGACCGCCCGGGCCATGCACCCGAACGAGTGAGCGGCGTTTCTGGCTGAAGCCTGTGGCTCCGACGCCGCACTCCGAAGCGAGGTCGAGGCGCTGTTGCGAGCGAACGCGACACCACACGACACGACCTCGCCGCACGCAACCTCACAACACGCTGCGCCGAGCGGTTGTCTCGATGCGCCGACGGCCAACTCAATCGCGTCGCCGCCCGAGCACCGGCCGATTCAGCAAGAGGGCCCCGGCACGCACATCGGGCCCTACAAGCTCATCAAGTCCATCGGCGAGGGCGGATTCGGCTCGGTGTTCCTGGCCGAGCAGGAACGCCCCGTCGTCCGCAAGGTCGCGCTCACGATCATCAAGCTGGGCATGGACACCCGCGAGGTTGTGGCGCGTTTCGAGCAGGAGCGTCAGGCGCTGGCCATCCTCGACCACCCCAACATCGCCAAGGTGTTCGACGCGGGCGCGACCGAGCCAGGCAGGCCC
>JBCAXI010000335.1:0-3437 GCA_038534175.1 Planctomycetota bacterium
GACCGAGGAGATGTACTCACGCTTGAACAACACGCGCCAGACGCTCGAGAAGGCCAAGGCGTACCACGAGGCGTGGTCGGCGTACGAGGCGGGCGACACCAAGGCCCCGCCGGCGTTCGACCCGGTATGGCACGACTTCCGCGGGCTGTTCAAGCGTGAGTACATCGCCTCGGTCCACACGCAGATCTACCAGGTCATGATGACCACGGTCGACATGCTCGCCGAGAAGCTGAACATCCGAACGGTGCTCGACCACTCCACCTTCGACGGCTGGAAGGTGGCGCCGCTCGTGCTTGAGGCGGGCGAGGACAACATCATCACCATCAACGGCCCACGCCAGTTCCACTTTGATCGCAGCCAGCGAAAGATGATGGGCAACGCGCACCGCTGGTGGACCAGCGGCATCACCAAGCTCGGCGTGAACACCGACGCGCCGGTCGTGCCCCAAGAGCAGCTGCCCTTCCAGGCGACGATCGCGTGCTGGTATGGATGGAAGCCCTATCTCGCGATCGCCGGGCTGACGCGCGTGCCCGCCGAGGCGCTCATGGTCGACGACATGGTCGGCTCCATCGAGCCGGGAAAGCACGCCGACTTCGGATTCTGGAGCGGCGATCCGATCGACCCGCGCTCGCATGTGTTGGCGACCGTGGTCGAGGGCGACGTGGTGTACGACGCGAAGCGTGACGGGCGGAGGTTCTGATGGGATTTCGATCGATCATCGCCGCGGTCGCTGCGGCGTGCACGCTCGCGGGCTCGGCCATCGCGCAAGACTACGACCGCTTCGTCTTCGTGAAGGCCGGGAAGGTCATCACGGTCTCGGGCGAAGAAATCGAGCGAGGCGACATCATCATCGAGGATGGCAAGGTCTCACTCGTGGGCCTCGCGCTGGATCCGCCCGCGGGCGCCAGGATCATCGAGGCACGCGACCAGACCGTCATGCCCGGGCTGATCGTGTCGCGCACGCGCGAGGGGCTGCCCTCGTACTCGCGGCGCGGCACGCACGCCGATCGATCGGCCGCCGACGAGGTGTACTACGACGAGCTCGACTTTGAGCCGATGCTCGAGCATGGTGTGACGGCGGTCGCGTTCTACCCCGCGGGCCGGGGCATCCCCGGCGTGGCCTCGGTGTACCGCACCGGCGGCGCCGAGGAAGAGCGACTGCTCCGCCGCTCCGGATACGTCCGGGCGACCATGGCGAGCCTGAAGCGCGACAAGAAAACCCTACGCGACGCGTTCAACAAGGCTCGGTCCGAGTTGGACAAAGTCGAGAAGGCCCGCGAGGAATGGGAGAAAAAGCAGGCCGCGAAGAAGGCCGAAGCCGCAAAGAAGGGCGAGGGCGACAAGCCCCAGTCTGACACGCCCCAACCCGACAAACCCAAGCCCGAGCAGCCCAAACCAGACCGGCCCAAGCCCGAGGACAAGGCGCCAACGCCGCCGGAGGAATCGCCCGATCCCGAGCAACCTCCAAAGGACGCCCCTTCGGACGATGAGAAGCCGTCCGAGCCGGAGGCGTTCGAGCCGCCCGAGATCGACAAGACGGTGCGTCCGCTGGCTCGGATGATCGAGGGCGGCGGGCCTCGCCTCATGATCGAGCTGAGCGGCGCCGCGGGTCTGCTGCACGCCGAGGACGCGATCGAGAAGCACGAGAAGGTGCGCCCGGCGTACTACGTGCCTCGTTCGAGCTCGACCGACTTCGAACGCGTGGTCGATCACCTCGGCGAGGCGCGGGCCAAGGTGCTGACCACGCCGAGCCTTTCCGAATTGGCGTACACAGACGTTCGATTCAATCTGCCCGGGGCTCTGGCCGCGTCCGGCGCCGAGGTGAGCCTCACCCCGAGCCAGAGCAACGCGACGGGTCTTCGCCGATACCGGGCCAACATCGCCGGGCTGGCTCGATCCGGGCTGACGCGCGAGGACGCGATCAAGGCGATGACGCTGAACCCAGCGAAGCTGCTCAACATCGCCGACAAGGTGGGCTCGATCGAGCCCGAGCGATCGGCCGACCTGATCTTTCTCACGGGGGATCCGCTCGATCCGCACACGCGCGTCGACGGCGTCATGATCGAGGGCGTGATGATCTGGGAGCGTGACGATGCCGACAACTGACCGAACCCGGCTGCTCGCCTCAATGCTCGTGCTCACGCTGATCTCGCTACTGGCGTGGCCCACGCACAGTGCGCACGCCGCACGCCCGTACGTGCCGACGTTCCTCGAGCCAGAGCCCGAGGAACCCAAGCCAGACGAGCCCAAGCCAGAAGAAGAAGATGCCGATGGCGAGGAGACGGACGATGATGCGTCCGAATCCAAAGACAAAGACGCCGCGGCAGACGACGAAGCCGATGACGAACAAGAAACGGACGAGGACGACGCGGACCAGGACACCTACATCGCGATCGTCGGGGCCGAGGTGCACCCGGTCGCGGGCTCCACGCTCGTCGACGCCGTGGTGCTGATCAAGAACGACGTGATCCACGCGGTCGGGCGCGATGTCGAGGTTCCCGAAGAAGCTGAGGTCATCGACGCGTCTGGACACCAGGTCTACCCGGGTCTGGTCGCGATCCGCTCGTCGTCGATCATCGGCGACGCCCCCGCGGGCGACTCGACGAACGTGTTCTCGCTGTCGATGAACCTCGCCCTTGCTGGTGGTGTGACGACGGTCGGCTCCGGCAACGCCGCGGGCAAGCTCACGTTCGGCACGCTCGATGGCATCGATCTCGCGAGCAACACCTTCTTCGAGCTGCGGTACCAGACCTCGAATCCCAAGTCGCGCCGAGAGGTCCGTGCGGCGTTCGAGAGGGCTCGCCAATACCAGCGCGACCTCGAGCGGTACCAGCGTGAGCTCAAGGACGACCCCGAGGCCGAAAAGCCCGACGACGCGCCCACGAAGGGGCGAGGCGGCGAATACCTCAAGCTTCTGCGGGGGCAACGGACCGCCATCGCGGCGGCAAACGAGGCCCAGGACATCCTGGAGCTAGCACAGCTCGCGACGGACTACGGTTTCGATCTGGTCATTCGCGGCGGTCGCGAGGCCTGGACCGTGGCGCCGCAGGTTGCGAGGTCGGGTGCCGCCGTCATTGCCACACCACGCATGCGCACGCCACCCGACCCGCAGCTCAACCGTCCAACCGGTTCGAGCATCGAGAACGCGGCGATCCTGCACCAGCACGGCGTGCGCCTCGCGATCGTGCCCGGGCAAACGGGCATCACGCTTTGGGGCCTCGGCGGCCAGGACCTGCAGCACCTCCCGCTCGAGGCGGCCTTCGCGGTGCGCGGCGGGCTGCCGGAGAACGCCGCGATCCGCGCCATCACACTCGACGCGGCCGCGATCATGGGCGTTGACCATCGCGTGGGTTCTATCGAGCCCGGCAAGGACGCGGACCTCATCATCACCGATGGTGACCTGCTGCACTACCTCACGATCGTGTGCGTGACGTGCG
>JBCAXI010000336.1:0-3433 GCA_038534175.1 Planctomycetota bacterium
CGGCTGGCCGAGAAGGCCTTCCGCCCGTCGCGCTTTCCCTTCCCGCTCATGCACATCGACACGGGGCACAACTTCCCCGAGGTGCTCGCGTTCCGCGACGCGCTCGCCGAGCGGCTGGGAGAGCGGCTGATCGTCGCGAGCGTGCAGGAGGCGATCGATCGGGGGTTGGCCGCCGAGGATCCCGGCCCCGAGCCGAGCCGAAACCGTGCGCAGATACCCACGCTGCTCCACGCGATCGAGACGCACCGGCTCGACGCGCTCTTCGGTGGCGCCCGGCGCGACGAGGAGAAGGCCCGCGCCAAGGAGCGCATGTTCAGCTTCCGCGACGCCTTCGGGCAGTGGGACCCGCGGAACCAGCGGCCCGAGCTATGGAACCTCTACAACGGCAAGATCCGCACGGGCGAGCACATCCGCGTCTTCCCACTGAGCAACTGGACCGAGCTGGATGTGTGGCAGTACATCGCGCTCGAAGACATCGACATCCCCGAGATCTACTTCAGCCACGAGCGCGACGTGGTGATCCGGCGCGGGCTGATCTGTCCCATCAGCGATTTCTTCCCACTGCGCGAGGGCGAGGCCAGTGTCCGCAAGACGGTGCGGTTCCGCACGGTGGGCGACATGACCACGACCGCGGGTGTGGAGAGCCCCGCGCGCACGGTGGAGGACATCGTCGCGGAGGTGGCGGCCGCCCGTACGAGCGAGCGCGGGGCCCGGCTCGACGACAAGACCAGCGAGGCGGCGATGGAGGATCGGAAGAAAGAGGGCTATTTCTGATTTAGCGGCGACGCCGGGCGGCGACAAGCCCACCGATCGCGAGCGCCAGGCCCGCGCTCGGCGCCGGCACGGTGACCGCGGAGAACGACGTGATATCGAGCGGGTCACCCAGCACGTCCGAGGGGCCGTAGCCGCGGAGGTCGTAGACCTCGGGGATTGTGCCGTCGAGCGGTCGGGCGAACGTGATCAGTGTGAGGTTCCGGTTCAGTCCGTCGTTCCAGCCCAGCGAGATGTCGGGCGAGCCGATGTCGGGGTCGGTCGACTCGAAGAACGGAAACAGCGAGGCGAAGGTGACCGGGAAGGTCTCGCCGCCGACGGTGATCTCACCCAGGTCGCTGAACGGCAGGAATGGCGTGCCGTCGGATGTCGTCGCATCTTCCAGCGCGTACACGCCGCCGCTGTAGGAGATCTCGGTCCCGATCGGAGCGTACGGCTCGGCGATGCTCACGACGCCGGTGAACGACAGCGCGATGGGCTGGGCATGCGCCGTGGTCGCGGCGGAGGCCAGCGCGCCACAGACGGCGACCACACACGTTGCTCGATGGTTCATCACAGTGGGACCCCTTCTCTGTGGCCGAGCTTGGCGCGGCGGCGATCTTGATTGACGTTTTCAGCCTACCCTCGATCGGGGCCATGTCCATCGAATTTTGGAGCACCAAGATCGTGTGAATCGCTTGCCTGGATTGACAGGTCGTCGATGTCAGCGTCGCCGACGGCTCGCGACGAGGCCGCCGACAAGCAGGGCGGCGGCGGTCGCCGGCGCGGGATTCTGCACGCTCGAGGCGCCGACGTAGCTGACATCGAGGTCGATCAGGTTGGAGCCGAAGACGAGCAGCCCGTTGGCGTCGGCCGCCGTGAGCGCGGTGGGGTCGAACGGGTCGGGCTCGGGCTGCTGGAACTCCAGCACGAACCGGACGAGAAGCGGCTGGGTGACCTGTGCGGAGAAGAGCGATCGCCCGCCGGGCAGTTGGACAAATCGCACGAGCTCGATCGCGGCGGGCACGTCATTAAGCAGCAGCTCGTGGGAGACGGCCGGGGCGTAGTCGCCGGTGGGATGGTCCACGATCGCGTCGGTGTCGTAGCGGGCGTAGAAGTCGATGTGCGTGCCGCGGGCGAGCGGGGCGTAGGCCTCGGGCAGCGTGGCCCGGTACTCGACGTCGATCATCGCGGCCTGTGCGGGCGCGACCGTCCAGGTCGCCGCCGCGGCGAGCGCCACCCCAACAACACGCTCGCCGTTTGCCTTCACGCCCAATTCTTTCACGCCCAGCCCCTTCACGCCTAACCCCATCACAACTCGCTCCGTGTCGGCGTCGATCGCCCGCGTGAGAGACTACAGCCCGTCTGGCGGGCGACCAACCCCGTCTGGCGATTCTGTCCGTACCATCTGCGCGATGACGACCTCCGCGCTCGCCACCTCGTTCGATCGAGACGCCTATCTCCGCATGGACCTGCTCCGCCTGCTCACCTGCGGCAGCGTGGACGATGGCAAATCCACGCTCATCGGGCGGCTGCTGTATGACTCCAAGACGGTCTTCGAGGACCAGCTCGACGCGGTCCGGGAGGCGAGCCTTCGGCGCGGCGGGGAGGGCGCCGATCTGGCCTTGCTGACCGATGGTTTGCGCGCCGAGCGCGAGCAGGGCATCACCATCGATGTGGCGTACCGCTACTTCGCCACGCCGCGGCGCAAGTTCATCGTCGCCGACTGCCCCGGGCACGTGCAGTACACGCGCAACATGGCGACCGGCGCCTCGACCGCGAACCTCGCGATCGTGCTGGTCGACGCGCGCCACGGTGTGACCGAGCAGACCCGGCGCCACGCCTTCATCGCCTCGCTGCTGCGCATCCGGCACCTGTGCCTGGTCGTGAACAAGATGGACCTCGTGGACTGGGACGAGCAGCGCTTCGAGCAGATCCGCGCCGACTTCGAGGACTACGCCGCGAGGCTGGAGATCACCGATGTCCGGTTCATCCCCGCCAGCGCGCTGCACGGCGACAACATCGTCGATCGCTCGGTCCACACGCCCTGGTACAACGGCGCCACCCTGCTGCACCACCTCGAGCACGTGCACGTCGCCGCGGACCGAGACCTGATCGACCCGCGTCTGCCCGTGCAGTGGGTGATTCGTCCGCAGACGTCGAGCGATCCGGACTACCGCGGGTACGCGGGCCAGATCGCCGCGGGCGTGTTCCGCGTGGGCGACGAGGTGTGCGCGATGCCGAGCGGGTTCGTGAGCGAGATCAAGAGCATCCGGATCGGGGAGGAGGCGGTCGAGCAGGCCGCGGCGCCGCAGAGCGTGGCGATCGAGCTGGCCGACGACCTCGACATCGCGCGGGGCGATCTGCTGTGTCGCCCGCACAACAAGCCCGAGGTAAGCCAGGACGTGGAGGCGATGCTCGTGTGGATGCATGACCAGCCCATGACGCCCAGCAAGAAGTACGCAATCAAGCACACCACGCGCTGGGGGAAGTGCATGGTGACCGACCTTCGGTACCGGATGGACGTGGGCTCGCTCTCGCGCGACACGGAGGCGACGGAGCTGGGGCTCAACGACATCGGTCGGGTGCGTGTGCGCACGACCTCGCCGCTGCTGTTCGATCCCTATCGCACCTGCCGCGAGACGGGGTCGTTCGTGGTGGTGGATGAGGTGAGCAACGTGAC
>JBCAXI010000337.1:0-3430 GCA_038534175.1 Planctomycetota bacterium
GGGCGAGTTCTCAGAGGGCGTGCAGCTCACCCCGCAGCAACGCTCGCTGCTCGCCCCAGGAGACCTGGTGCTCGGGCTTGCCGGTCGCGACGTAGTCCGCGTAGGACAGGGCGCTTTCAAATTTCGATCGCAAGTATTCGGGCGTCAGCATGTCCCGATTGTACGGGCCCGTCTCACCAAAGCTCGTCGTTGGTCTTCGGCGCCATGCGCCAGGGCTCGGTCGACACACCATTGATCGTCGTTCCACCCTGCACGTTGTCCTTGACGTACGGCAAAAACGAGTGCGGGAAGACCGGCTCGTGCGCGCTTGCCGCGTCGAGCGCGGCGGCCTGCTCGTTGCTCAGCGTCACGTCGAGCGCCCCGAGGTTGGCCTCCAGTTGCTCCATGGTGCGCGCGCCGATGATCGTGGAGCTCACGCCCGGCTTGCTCTGTACCCAGGCGAGCGCCACCTGGGCCGGTGTGGCGTCGACCTGCTCGGCGATCTTGATGAGCTCGTCGACGATGGCGAAGTTGCGCTCGGTGAGGTGGCCCTTCACCCAATCGCCGCGTTTGGCCTCGACCTCGTCTTTGTTCGCCCGGGTGTACTTGCCGGTCAGCACGCCGCCTTTGAGCGGGCCCCACGGCGTGACGCCCATGCCGTTCTCCTGGGCCATAGGGATGAGGTCATTCTCGACGGTACGTTCCGAGAGCGAGTACTCGATCTGCAGTGCGCACGACGTGGTCCACCCTCGGAAGATCGCCTCGTACTGCGCCTGCACGCACTTCCACGCGGGCGTGTCGGAGATGCCGAAGTACCGTATTTTTCCGTCGCGAACAAGGTCGTCGATGGCGCGCATGGTCTCGTCGATCGGTGTGTGCCGATCCCAGAAGTGCATCCAATACAGGTCGATGTAATCCGTTTTGAGTCGGCGGAGCGACTGCTCGCACGCGGCGATCAACGCCTTGCGGTGCGCCCCGCCGCCGTTGGGGTCGCCCGGGTAAAGGTTGCCCAGGAACTTCGTCGCGACGACGAGCCGGTCCCGCTTGGATCGATCCTGCCCGACATGATCTCCCAGGATCGCCTCGGAGTGGCCCTTCGTGTAGATGTTCGCGGTGTCGATGAAGTTGCCGCCGCGATCGATGTACGCGTCGATGATGCGCTGGGATGTCTCGACATCCGAGCCGAAGCCCCAGTCCTCGCCGAACGTCATCGCGCCGAGACAGAGCGGACTAATTCGCAGCCCGGAGCGTCCGAGCGTTCGATAATGATTGAGGGGCATCACGGTTCGCTTTCTTGCTGAGGCGCGTCCGCGCGGACGGCCTTGATGGGCGGACGGACTTGATCGACGGGCGGCACGTCGTGAGCGAGCCCGTTCGCACGCTCGCGACGCACACGGAGGTTAGCGGCATGGTGCTCCGTTCGATCCTGCTGTTCGCCGCGGTCGCGTGCTCATCGGTCGCCACGACCGCCTCGGCCCAACCCGCCTCAGCGGAGCGGCGCGCCGACGCGTCACACCGCCGCTCGCTCTCGGGTGTTGGCGCCGGCTCGGGCGGGCACGACGGGCGGTTCTTCCTGCAAAGCCAGGACCGAAGTGACCGCTTCGAGCTGCGAGGCGAGTCGCAGTTCCGCTACTACAGCGTCTTTGGCCTCGACGACGATGGCGGCGAGCGTGGGGGCGAAGATGAAGCGTTTGGCAACGGATTCGAGCACACCCGCCATCGTCTCGACTTCAGTGGGCACGCGATGGACACGCGCCTCAAGTACCGCGTCCGGGGCGACTTCGCTCGCAGCGGCGGCGCGTTCACCTTGGTCGACGCCAACGCTTCCTACGACCTCGGCGACGGCTGGCGGCTGCGGTGGGGGCAGTACAAGATCGCGTACGACCGCGAGTTCTCTCAGATCGGGGGCGCCAGCGGGCTCGCGGTCGAGCGGTCGCTGGCATCGACGATCTTCCGCCTCAATCGTTCCCAGGGCGTCGAGCTCCGCTACCAGACCGACGACTGGAGGGTCTCTGGCACGTTCCACGACGGACGACGCGCCGCCAACACCAGCTTTTTCAGCTCCAGCGAGGCCGACATCGCTCTCACGGGACGCCTCGAGGCCAAGCTGGGCGAGGCGGGCTGGCGCCAGTTTGGAGACGCGACCAGTTTCCGCGAGGCGAAGACCGGCGTGCTCTTGGGGCTCGGTGGGCACTGGCAGCAGGACGGCCGCGATCTGCGCGCCGGCGACGCGAGCGGGACGACCAACCTGATCCAGTACACCGCCGATGTCAGCATCGAGGGCGACGGATGGAACCTCATGGCGGTCTGGTTCGGTCGCGTCATCGACAGCCCGTCGCCCTCGCAGAGCGACACGCTGCACGAATTCGCATTCAACGTGCAAGGCGGATATTTCCTGTGCGACCACGCCGAGTTGTTCGCGCGATACGAGCACATCTTCCCCGACGATGACCGTCCGGAGCGCGACGATGACTTTCCCTCTGTCGCGCTCGGCGCCAACTGGTACTTCGTGCCCGCGAGCCACGCCGCCAAGCTCACCGGGCAGGTGATCTGGTACCCCGAGGCCCAGGCGGACTCGGCCTCGGTCGTGTCGGCGCCGAATAGCAACGTGGGGCTTGCGCCCGACGACTCAGGCGGGCAGGTCGCGATGGTCTGGCAGTTCCAGCTGCTTTTCTAGCGGTTGATGGAGCTCACGCCTGGCGTGTTGGGTGGTCGGCATCGAGCTCGGCCTGGATCGCGCGGAGCGTGTCGAACGCCGCCATCGGCGAGAGCTCGTCGAGCTTGAGCTCACGCAGCCGGTCGAGCGCCGGGTGCGGCAAGAACTCGGTGAACAGCCCCAGCTGTCCCTGGTTCTGGCTGGAAGCGGGCGACGGGGTCTCGACGGCCGGCCCGTGGTGCACCGCCAGGGCGTCAAGCACCTCGCGGGCTCGATCGATCACGCCGCGCGGCAGCCCCGCGAGCCGCGCCACGTGCAAGCCGTAAGACTGGTCGGTCTTGCCCGGCTCGATCTGATGCAGAAACACGACCTCTTGCTCGCCCTCGGGCGTGGTCCACTCGCGCACCGCCACGTGCAGGTTGGTGACGCGATCGCGCGCGCGGGTCTCGAGGTCGGTGAGCTCGTGATAGTGCGTCGCGAAGAGGGTGCGAGGCCCCCGCGCGGCCCCTGAGCCGCTGAGCGCCTCGGCGATCGCCCAAGCCAGGCTCAGCCCATCGAGCGTGCTCGTGCCACGCCCAATCTCGTCGAGCACGACGAGCGATCGGCCCGTCGCGTGGTGCAGGATGCCCGCGGTCTCGGTCATCTCGACCATGAACGTGGATTGGCCCTGGTGCAACGCGTCGTCGGCGCCGACCCGCGTGAAGATGCGATCGGTCAGCCCGATCGTCGCCCGGTCGGCCGGCACGAAGCTGCCGGCGTGCGCCAGCAGTGTGAGCAACGCGACCTGACGGATGA
>JBCAXI010000338.1:0-3413 GCA_038534175.1 Planctomycetota bacterium
GCCCTCGACCTTGCCGCGGACCTCGGCGGAGACCTTGTCGGCGTGCTCCTCGAGGCTCTTGCGGGTCTGGTGCACGAACTGGTCGCCCTTGTTCTTGGCGTCCACGAGCGCGCGGCGTTTCTCGTCCTCGGCGGCGTGGGCCTCGGCGTCGGCCTTCATCTTGGAGATCTCGTCGTCGGACAGGCCGCCCGAGTTGGTGATCTTGATGTCGGCGCTCTTGCCGGTGCCCTTCTCGGTTGCCGTCACAGTCAAGATGCCGTTGGCGTCGAGGCTGAACTCGACCTCGATCTGCGGCACGCCGCGCGGCGCGGGCGGGATGCCCTCCAGGTCGAACTGGCCCAAAAGCCGGTTGTCGCTGGCCATCTTGCGCTCGCCCTGGCTGACCTTGATGGTCACGCTGGGCTGGTTGTCCGCGGCGGTCGAGAACACTTCCTTCTTGCTCGTCGGGATGGTCGTGTTGCGTTCGATGAGCGGGGTCATCACGCCGCCGAGCGTCTCGACGCCCAGGCTGAGCGGCGTCACGTCGAGCAGGAGCACGTCCTTGACGTCGCCCTGCAGCACGCCGCCCTGGATCGCGGCGCCGACGGCCACGACCTCGTCGGGGTTGACGGTCTTGTTGGGCGCCTTGCCGAAGATCTCCTCGGCGATCGCCTGCACCCTGGGCATGCGGGTCGAGCCGCCGACGAGGATGACCTCATCGATCTTGCTCGCGTCGAGCTTGGCGTCGGCCAGCGCCTTGAGGCACGGCTCTTTGATCCGGTCGTACAGCGGCGCGCACAGGCTCTCGAACTTCGACCGCGTCACCGCGAGCTGCAGGTGCTTGGGACCGTTCTGGTCGGCCGTGATGAACGGCAGGTTGACCGTGGTCTCGGCCATGGTCGACAGCTCGCTCTTGGCCTTCTCGGCGGCCTCCTTGAGGCGCTGCATGGCCATGGCGTCGCTGCGGAGGTCGATGCCCTCCTGGCCCTTGAACGTCGCGACGAGGTGCTCGATGAGCACGTCGTCGAAGTCGTCGCCGCCGAGGTGGGTGTCGCCGTTGGTGCTGAGGACCTCGAACACGCCGTCGCCGACGTCGAGGATCGACACATCGAACGTGCCGCCACCGAGGTCGAAGACCGCGATCTTCTCGTTGGTCTTCTTATCCAATCCATAAGCAAGCGCCGCTGCTGTCGGCTCGTTGATGATGCGCTCGACCTTGAGGCCGGCGATCTCGCCCGCGTCCTTGGTCGCCTGACGCTGCGAGTCGTTGAAGTACGCCGGGACGGTGATCACGGCCTTGTCGACCGACTCGCCCAGGTAGTCCTCGGCGACCTTCTTGAGCTCGCCGAGAATGAACGCCGAGATCTGTTGCGGCGTGTAGGTCTTGTCACGCACGTTGACCGAGACGAACTCGTCGGCGCCGCCGGTGATCTCGTAGGGGATCAGCTTCTCTTCGCTCGAGACCTCGCCGTGGCGGCGCCCCATGAAGCGCTTGATGGAGTAGACGGTGTTCTTCGGGTTGGTGACCTGCTGGTGCTTGGCAGGCTGCCCGACGAGGCGCTCGCCCTTGTCGGTGAAGGCGACCACGGATGGCGTGGTGCGGTTGCCGCTGGCGTTGATGAGGACCTTGGGCGTGTCGCCCTCCATGACGGCGACGCAGGAGTTGGTGGTGCCGAGATCGATGCCGATGGTCTTAGACATAGCTGGGGTTCCCTTCGCGGTCTCTGCGGCCTGGTTGGTCCCTGTTGAGGCCCCCGCCCCGGGGGTAGCTTTGGCCGCCACCCGATAGAGATGGCAACCCCAATGCCAAACCGCCGAACTGCTCCCCACGGGGCAGATCGGCGGTTTCGGACCTCTCAGGGTCGCTTGGGCGGTCGGATGTGGACGCTGGAGCGCCGGGTGCTGCCGATCTGGCAGCGTCACGCATCGAGCTTCTTCCCCCGCCTCCACACGCCATCCGTCATCAGCGGCATGAAATCAGGCGCGCCTCCCGGCTTCATCCACACGTTCCACAGCAGCTGGTCTTGCTCGATCTCGAGGGTCTGTCGCAGCACGCCCCCTTGCATCTCGGAGTTGTACTCGATCAGCGTGTCGCCATCGTCCGACTTCTTCACGTCGAACGTGACCGAGGAGGACGTGCCGTCGAACGTGACACCCACGGAGCTGTGCTCGCCGGTGTTGGGGTCGATGACATAGATGTTGTGGTAGCGGTGGTACCACTCGCCGCCGTTGTCCCGGGCCCAGGTGTCCGAGACGATGAACTGCCCGGCCATGCCGACGCGGTACTCGGTCTTGGCCTCCAGCGTCGTGCCGTCGGCCCATTTCTCGTTCACGTGCCACTCATACCCCACCAACGGCGCCAGCGCCTCGAACCGATCCGCGAGCTTCGGCTTGGCGTCCTCTTCTCGAACGCCCGACGCGATCGTGATCGCGCCGATCGCCGCGGACATGATCACACCGAGCGTCACGCGCTTTGTCTTCGTGGTCATATGGTCCACCTTTCTCGCCGGACCCGCCGGCGCGTTCCTTTCCACCACAACCCTCTCATTCAGTTCTGATCTCGTTCAGTTCTTCTCCTGCCGAGCCCGGTCGAGCAGCGCGTTGATGTACGCGCGGAGCTGCGCGACCGAGTCGTCGAACGGCCCCAGGCTGTCGTGCGTACGCACCTGCATCAGCCCACCCTCCATCACGGTCAGGACGAACCGAGACAATGCCCGCCGATCGCAATCCGCGGGCAGCCGATCACCCGCCTCGTCGAGCCAGGACTCGATCGCCTTGGCCCAGTTCTCGAAGTTCTTGTCGATCTCCGGACGCACCTCGGGGTACGCGTCGCTGACCTCGAGCGCCAGGTTGCCGATGGGGCAGCCCAGGCGGCAGCCCGTGGCCTCCATGTTGCCCCGGTACCAGGCCAGCAAAGTGAAGATCCGCTCGACCGGGTCCGGCTGCGTTGCGGCCACGGGGTCCATCACGATCGGATGCATCATGTCCTGGTACCGCTTGAGCACCGCGACGAGCAGCGCTTCCTTGTTCGGGAACGCGTGGTACAGGCTTCCCGAGTGCACCCCCGCCTCTCGCAGGATGGTCGAGATCCCCGTCGCCTGGAAGCCTTGCTCCATGAACAGCCGCATCGCGGCCTCGATGATCTTGCCACGCGTCTCGGACACCTAGGCTCCTTGATTGATCGTTCAATCTACGTAAATTGAACGATCAATCAAGTTCCCTGTCGCCCTTTCGTGAGTTTTTCCGGGCGCCGGGCGATGCTCCATCGCCTGTTCGGTGCGGCCAAGCCGGAGCGAACAGGCCAGAAAGGAGGCGTTGAGTGCACGATGGTGTCGTCTTTGCAAGCACAGGGTGGAAGTACCGCAGGGAGGCGTCCGAAGCCTGCGAGCGGGTGCGGCGCCACATGCCGGACATCGGCGTCGCCATCGTGACCG
>JBCAXI010000339.1:0-3410 GCA_038534175.1 Planctomycetota bacterium
CTGGGCGTACGCGCCCACGCGGTCGATGGCCCCGGCGATGCGCTCGGCGGCGCCATCGCCCTGCACCGGCACATCGACCAGTCCCCACTCGACCCCGGGGAATCGCTTGCGGGCGGTGGAGAGCACGTCCTGCAACGCCGCGCTCGTCGCGCTCGTCACCACCGCAACGCGCCGAGGCAGCGTCGGGATCGCCCGCTTGCGCGCGTCGTCGAACCAGCCGAGCGCACGCAGCTCGTCACACAGCTTCCGATACCCCAGCTCCAACTCGCCCACGCCCACGGGCTCGAGCCGATCGACGATCAGCGTCGTGCGGCCCGAGGGCGGATAGAACTCGACGCGACCTCGCAGCACGAACGTACGCCCGTTCTCGGGCGATGCGCCGATTCGCCGAGCCGCCGAGGCGAACAGCACGCACGACACAACGGCCGAACCGTCCTTCAGATCGAAGTACCAGTGCGTGCGCTCGCGCGCGCCCGAGACCTCCCCAATCACGCGCACGCCCGCCGGGACACCCGTCTCGAGCGCACGCGCGATGCGCGCGGCTAGCTGCGAGACGCTCAGCGGCGAGTCGTCGCCCGCTGGGCGCTCGCTGCTCCCGGCGCCAGATTGGGCATGCATGCGCTTCGGATCAAACGGGAGACGGCCGCTCACACTCGATCCATAGGCGCACCGGAAGCGCGGGGCGACCGCGCCCCGGTGCGCCGCTTCAAGAAGAAGCTCAGTCCGCTCGCGCGACGGCCGTGGACGAGGCCAGACGCGCCCGCATCGAGGCCGGCGCCGTGTGAGGTAGGAACACACGCGCGCCCTCAAGGTCACGCCCCGGCACCCGCACCTGCATCCGCTGGCGAAGCTTCGGTGCGTCGGCGGGAGCGCGGAATCGAGCCCGGGGCTCGATCACGTACGGCCTGGCCGACTCGACCACACCCTGACGCACCGCCGGTGCGATGTGCGTGCGCACGCCGCCCGTGTAGTTCTGCTCCTGGAGCCAGAACCGCTGGGCTTCTTTCACCGGGTACGCCTGGTCGGCGTCGAAACGCTCCCAGGCGCTCACGCCGATGACCACCGCGTCACGTCGGACGTACACAATCGGGTTCGTGTACTCGGCGGCGCCGAAGTGCGCCGGACCAGGATCACCCCAACCGATGGGCCAGACGCGCTCGGCGCCCCCCACGATCGCGCGGTCGACCCACAACCGCCCGTTGAAACCCGGGCGGCTGGTGCTATCCACGATGTTGTATGGATACGGTGCCGGCGTCGCGATCGGACGCGCCTCGTTGGCCTGGTATCCCGTTTGCCCCGTCGCGCCCATCAAAAGGGCCGACGCCACAAGAGCTGTCACCGTCATTGGTTTTCTCTTTTCGCGCTCGCTGGGACCGAAAAGGCTCGGTCAGCCCCGACGCGCGCCCGCGGGCTCCTACGCGGCCTTGCCCGCCGGCTCCGCCGGCTCATGTCGTGCAAACTTGATTGTCCTCGCAGCCCTTCCAGGCCACAAGGTCAAACGCCCGCATCGGGTGATGTGACATGGTTATCGGTCGCCCGCAGACCGCACAGACCCATCGCCCGTTCCGATAAGCCCTCAACCATCTCGGATAGGGAGCGTTGGCGCCTCAGCGGCCCACTCATACAGGTCGAGCACCGCGGCGACGTGGCGCGAGGCGAGGCGGTGCTCTCGGACGTAGGACCAGGCCGACTCGACCACCCGCCGCGAGTGCTCGTCGTCGTGGAGCGCATAGCGCAGTGTGGAGACCCAGCCGTCGACGTCGGTCATGCCCGCGAGCCAAGCGGTTCGCCCATCGATGAGCCACGAGACCCGCTCATCGCGCTGCGCCACCACGCGCACGCCGTGCGCCATCGCGTCGAGCAGGATGGAGCGTTGCTCGCCGAGCGCCTCGGGCTGCACGATGACGTCCGCCTGCAGCGCGAGGTCGCGTAACGCCTCGAGCTGGTCCACCAGCGTGACACGCTGCAGCATGCCCGCCCCCTCGACCACGGGCCAGAGCTGCGCTCGATGGAACGCGCTGGCGTCGATGAACACCATCACGTCCTCGGCGTCGAGCGACGCCAGCGCCCGCACGCAGTCGCGCATGGTCGATGCCTCGCGTCCACCGCCCGCGATCAGCACGCTGCGGGCCCCGCGTGAGGGGCGAGGCTCGGGACATCGAGCCGGCGCGTGCACGCCCCACGGCGCCATTCGAACGGGCGCCGTGAGCCCGGCCGCGAGCAGCTCGCGCTCGATGGTTTCGTCGGGCGCCGAGAGCAGCAGCTCGCTGCCCGAGCGCGCCGAGCCGAGCGAACTGGCGCGGTGCGCGAGCCGGGCGCGCCACACCTCCAACGCGACGGGACGTCCAATGCGGCGGCCAAACTCGATCGCGAGGTCCCACACCCGACCACCGAAGGCGTGCACGACGTCCACCACGGCGCCGTCGCGCACCGACTCGATCGACTCGAGCCGCTCATGCAGCCATCGCGCGCGACGGCGACGAGTCGTCCAGGGCGTTGCGGGCGGGAAGCCGATCGAGCGGCGGTACAGGTTCGGAGTTGCGGCGTCGTCCTCGTCGGCGCGCGCCGGGCCGGCTCTGAAGAGTCGGACGCCCTCGTCGACCAGACCGATCTCCAAGCGATCGAGCAGATCACTCTCGCGGGCCGCGAACGCCTCATCAATCAGGTGCAGCACGCGCACGCCGACGCTCCATGCTCCGTCAGCCCGCGGCGACGGCGTCCTCGACTCGATACGCCAGATCCGGTGGACGGACCGCTTTGCCCGCCGCCGCCTCGGTCCGCCACACCCCCACCCAGTGTCCATCTCCGACTTCCGCGATCGCGTAGTCGCCCGCGGGTCCATCGAGCTGCTCGACCGTCTCCGGTGCCTCGTGCCACGGCCACCACGCGCGCAGCCCGTCGACGTCGGCGACGCGGTCGAACTCGGCTTCGTTGTCCACGACCTCGCTGATCGTGTTGAGCCGGTCGCGTCGATCGCCCAGTTTCGGGATGCTCGCCAGCAGGCCGCGCGTGTATGGATGCAGCGGTCGCTCGTACAACGCCTCCACCCTCGCGTACTCGACGATTCGACCCGCGTACATGACGCACACCACGTCGGCCTGCTCAGCCACAACGCCGAGATCGTGCGTGATCAGCATCACGCCCATCCCACGCGTGCGCTGCAACTCAGCGAGCAGGTCGAGAATCTGCGCTTGAATCGTGACGTCCAACGCGGTCGTCGGCTCGTCGGCGAGCAAGAGCCTCGGCTTGCACGACAGCGCCATCGCGATCATGACGCGTTGCCGCATGCCGCCGCTGAACTCGTGCGGGTAGGCCTTGAGGCGGCGCTCGGGCTGAGGCATGCCCACCGCCTCCATCGCCTCGATCGCGATCTGACGCGCGTCGGTGGTGCCCACGCGCTGGTGCAGGCG
>JBCAXI010000340.1:0-3408 GCA_038534175.1 Planctomycetota bacterium
TGGCGCGACCGGTCTCGGCGCCACCCTTCGCATCAACAAGAACCTCTGGACCTGCAGCCTGCTCGAGTCCGGCGAGCGCGGCCTCACTTACCACGACGACTGGTACGAGACCGAGCGCACCGAGACCGTCAAGGTCGTCACGCTCGACCAATGGGCCACAGAGCACGAGATCGATCGGATCGATGTGCTCAAGCTCGATCTGCAGGGCTTCGAGGGCCCGGCGCTCCGCGGCGCCCGAGGCGTGCTCGAACGCACGTCCATGGTCCTCGCCGAGGCCCAGCTCATCCCCGAGTACGTCGGCGCCGCGACGTTCGCGGACATCGACGCGCAACTCCGCGAGGCCGACTTTGAGCTCTACCAGATCGCCGACCTCTGTCTCAAGGGCCCGCATCGTGAGCCCGCGAGCTGTGACGGGCTGTGGATCAAGAGCGCGCTGCTCAGCGCCATCCGCGACAAACAGCCGTCCCCGCTGCTCCCCGGCGTGAGCAAGGCCGAACGCATGGGCGCCGCGCTCCATCGTCTCGCCGCCGACGGACGCAAGCGCGTCGGCGTCTACGGCGCCGGCGCGCACACGCTCGCCTGCGCCGAGCCCCTCGCTTTCCCACCCGTCGAGATCGTGGGCGTCGTCGACGATCACCCCGACCGCCACGGTGCCACGCTCTGGGGGCTGCCCATCATGTCTCTGGAAACCATGCGAGCCCAACGCCCCGACGCGCTCGTGCTCTCCTCCGACCGCTTCGAGCACAAATTGTGGATCCGCACCCAACCGCTGCGCGACGACGGCGTCGTCGTCGTTCGTTTGTACGACAAGAACCGCACCCAGCACGACGCCGCGGCCTGACACTTCGCTACTCGCGCGGCACCAGCCCACGCCACACCGCGTCGATCGCTGATCGAGACAACGGCACGAATCCCGATCGCGCGACGATCTCCTGACCCTCGCGGCTGTAGACATACCGCAAAAACGCTCGCTGCGCATCCGTCAGTGGCGCATCGGGCGCCCGATCGATCGCGACCCACAGACGACGCGTGAGCGGATAGGCCGACGACTCGATTGCCGTAGCGTTTGGCATCACGCCCTCTCCACCCACGCCGACCAGGATCGGAATCGGCACCACCCGCCCGCTCCGATCACCGAGACCGCCGAAGCCGATACCACTCGGCTCCGTCGCGATCGCGTCGAGCACCGCCGTCCCGCCCACGAGTTCCAGCATCGACGCGCGATACGCGCCGCCCCCGAGCACCTCGCGGCGGAATACATCGCGTGTGCCCGACGCGCGATGGCGTCCGAACAACCGGATCGGCTGATCCGCCATCGCCCCAGCGATTCCCAGATCGACCCAACGCTCGATCGAGACGGGATGACCGCGGCGACGTGTGCTCGAGAACACCGCGTCGATCTCCGCGAGCGTCATGCCGCGGCCCACGATCGGATGCTCGGGATGCGCGTACACCACCACCGCATCGGTCGCGATCGGAAGCAGCGTGGGCGCATAGCCGTGGCGACTCTGAAACAAGGCAAGCTCGCGCTCCGAGATCGGGCCACTCACGAAGCCAAACTCAGCAAGGCCCTCGGCGAGCGCTGGCACCGCCATGCCAGAGCCCCGCGCCTCGTGCCGATACGTCATCGCCTCGTGCCAACGCCCCAGCCCGCGCAGCCAGTGCAGCACCAGCCCGTCCATCGTGTCCGAACCGACTGCACGGAGGTGCATCGCAAGAGGCGCCTCCGGCTCGTACGAGGGCAACGACGGATCCACCGCGATGAGAGGCTCGCCGAGACCAACCGGCTCGGCGTCCGGCGATGGCACCACGAGTGTCTCGTCGCCGAGCCCATCGGTCGCGACCGGGAGCTCCATCGAAGGATCCGTCACCACACGAAACCCGATGGTGTCGGTCCGCAACTCCGGATGGCTGGCCCACCGATTCGCACTGCGAGCGAGGCGCGCGTCGGCATTCCAAGCTCCACCACGCAACACGCGCAGCCTCCCATCATCAACGCCAAGCGGATCCGTCGCGGCGCCAAGCGGGTAGCCCTCGTACACGTCGGCGCACCACTCCATCACGTTGCCGTGCAGGTCATGCAAGCCCCAGGCGTTGGGCGCAAAGCTCCCGACGGGCAGCGGACGCCCACCTGACACCGGAGTGTCGCCCGAAACCTGAACGTTCGCCGATCCGCGTGGAAGCGCCGCCCCAAACGCGAACGACTCGGTCGATCCCGCCCGACACGCGTGCTCCCACTCGGCCTCGGTGGGCAGGCGGTACCGCACGCCCTCCATCGCGCTCAATCGATCACAGAACGCGCTCGCCTCGTGCCACGAGACATATGCCGGCAGATTTGGCCCGATGAACCGCCGTCCTCGCAGCTCGCCCGGGTGCACGCCCCCGCGCGGGCGGTACCCCTCGCCCATCACGCGGCGCCACTGCGCTTGCGTCACCTCGGTCACGCCGACGCGCGTCTCCCGCGAGAGCGTGACGCGGGTCAGTCGCTCGTCCGCGTGCCGCCCGGGCTCCGAAGCGGGGCTGCCCATCGCGAACGAGCCCGCCGGGATCGTCGCCAGCGTCATCCCGATCGAGTTGGTCAGCGTCTCGATCGCACGCTGCTCCACTTCGTTTGTCCCGGCGCCGCCCGTCGATGATCCAGACGAAGCACCAGACGAAGGCGAAAGCGCCCCACGCAAC
This sequence comes from Planctomycetota bacterium, assembly GCA_038534175.1. Lineage (GTDB taxonomy): Bacteria > Planctomycetota > Phycisphaerae > Phycisphaerales > UBA1924 > JBCBZM01. The sequence goes on from JBCAXI010000340.1 coordinate 2,680, forward strand.
GCCAGCGAAAGCAACGCCCCCGCCGCGACCAGTCCGGCCATCGACCATGAGAACGACCGCGGCCACGCCGATGGAAGCCCGCGCACCCGCGAGCGCTCGATCCCCGCCGACGCATCCAGCACGCTGCGCGACGCCGCGTCTGAGTCCTCGTGCGCCAGCGCGAACGCGAGCTCGGTCTGCAAAGCCACCGCGAGCGCGTCCGCGCTGGGCCGATCGTCCGGACGCTTCGCAAGACCGTGCGTGACGATCTCCGCGAGGCCCGGCGGGCAGTCCGGCGCCGCAAGGCGCACGTCGGGAATGGGCGCGCGCAGGTGCTGTTGATACACCTCCGCGACATCCACCCCCTCGTACGGCGGCGCTCCGGCCAGCAGCGTGTACAGCGTCGCGCACAACCCGTACACGTCGGCCGCACCCGTCGCGCCCTTCCCCTCGATCACCTCCGGCGCGACATAACGCGGCGTGCCCAGCACCCGGCCCTTGTCGTCGCCCGCGAACGGGTTCTCGACCGAATCAATCTTCACGAGCCCGAAGTCCACGAGCTTGCATCGACCCGTCCGAGAGAGCATCAGGTTGCTTGGCTTGATGTCGCGATGCACGACCGACGCGGCGTGCGCCGCCGCCAGCCCGCGCGCCGCGTCGCACACCATCGCCGCGGCCTGCGCCGGCGGCAGCGGACCGTTCGCCTCCAGCACGTGGTCGAGACTGCCCCCCTCCAGAAACTCCATCGCG
>JBCAXI010000341.1:0-3404 GCA_038534175.1 Planctomycetota bacterium
CGATCGATCGCGACCTCCTGCAACGCCTCGGCGCCCGCGGCCTCGGCCAGAATCGGACGCAACTCGCTCCACGTGATCGGCTCGCCGTTCAGGAGCGCCGGTGGACGCGACCCGTCGTCCGCTCGCGGGGGGGTGCGTGGGCGTTGGGCTCCGACCACGCGATCGGCCCGTTCGAGCCCCCGGGTTGGCAATGGATCGCTCGAGCAGGCCGAGACCGCGCCCGTGGCGAGGACGGCCGCGAGGACCCGTGTGACGAGCGAACACGTACCTTGGTTGGGCGCCAGCATGCCGGATCAGACCACCCACAACCCCGATCGTCAAACGCCCCAGCGGGAGGTGTGCCCATATTGCGGTGCCGTCCCCTGCATGGGCGATCGCTGCGAGCGTTGCTCGGGATCGCTCGACGCGGCGTCACTCGACGCGACGCGGGCCGACCTCGGGCCGTGGCAGATTCGAGATGAGCGGCGTCCATTTTTGCCGGGTTGCTCGACCTCGAGGCTGCGTGTCATGGCCCGCCGCGGCACGATCCACCCCGAGACCGCGATCCGCCGTGATGGAGGCCTCTGGGGTCCCGCGGCTCGCACGCCGGGAGTGGCGCCGTTCCTGGGGCTGTGCCCGCATTGCCAGGCGTCAGCGACGGAGGCAATGGATCGCTGCCCATCCTGCGAGGGTGACCTGTGGGGTGACGACCGCGAGTGGGCCGTGCCGCGCGGCGATCCTCCACGTCGATCCACCGGGCGGTCTGCCGCTCGTTTGGCCGCGGCCCTGGCGGTGGCTCTGCTGCTCGTCGGGGCCGGCGTTGCGGGTGGTCGGTTGTACGAGCTGCGTGCCGATCGGGGGCGCCGCGCGCAGGCCGAGCTTTCGCTTCCGTTCGTGACGCCGAGGGAATCCGCCTCGATCGCAGTCACACCGGAGCCGATCCGCTCCGCACCGATCGACACGACAGAACCGGCCACGTCCGCGGCCGACACGTCACCTCCTGATCCATTCGAGCCGGTGCTCGCGGCGATCATCGCCGAGGACTACGAGCGGGCGAGCGAGTTGCTGTCATCGCTGGCGCGTCGGCCGGAGTTGGCCGCCGACGCGGCCGCCTGGGCGGACGTGATCGTCCGCGAGCGGCGTCTGCGATTCTTTGAGACACTGCCCTGACATCGCCAGCCAGAACGGGAGATCGCCATGCGGGTGTTGATCGCGGACAAGTTTGATGACGCGGGCGTGCGGGGCCTCGAGGACGCCGGGTGTGACGTGAGCGTGCGTCCAGAACTAGACGCACAGTCGCTGCCCGACGCGCTCGCCGAACACAAGAGCGAAACGCTCATCGTGCGCTCGACAAAGGTGCCCGCGTCCGCGTTGGAGAGCGCATCGTCGCTGCGGCTGATCATCCGCGCCGGATCGGGCTACGACAACATCGACTCGTCGTTCGCTGCCGAGCGAGGCGTGCCGGTCTGCAACTGCCCCGGCATGAACGCGGTCGCGGTCGCCGAGCTGACGATGGGACTGCTGCTCACGCTCGACCGCCGGATTCCCGACCAGGTGGGGGCGCTGCGCGACGGCCAGTGGAACAAGAAGGCGTTTTCCAAGAGCCGCGGGCTCAAGGGGCGCTCGCTGCTCGTGATCGGCGCCGGGGCAATCGGTACCGAGGTCATCCGTCGGGCGCAGGCATTCGGCATGCGCGTGGCATGCCAGTCTCGGAGTCTGCGCGAGGACACGTCGGTCGCGTTGGGCATCGAGCCGATCCCGTACTCGCGGGAGGCGCTGTTCGAGGCGCTGCCGCGGATGGACGCGGTGAGCGTGCACGTGGCGCTCGTGGAGGAAACCAAGAACCTGTGCGACGCGCGGTTCTTTGAGGCGATCAAGCCGGGCGCGTACTTCATCAACACCAGTCGCGGCGACGTGGTGGATGAGTCGGCTCTTGCGAGGGCGATCGAGGCCAAGGGCGTGCGCGCGGGGCTAGACGTGTACCAAGACCAGCCGTCCTTCAAAGAGGGGGCCTGGCGGACGCCGATGGCGGAGCTCGACGCGGTGTTCGGCACGCACCATTGCGGCGCCTCGACGGACCAGGCCCAGCTCGCGGTCGCTGAGGAGACGGTCCGGATCGTGCGAGAATTCAAGGACTCCGGCCGCGTCCTGCATTGTGTCAACGGGGTGGCTTGAGGCCTCGAGCCGACGCCCGACCTAAACTCTCGGACCGCGTCGGCGCCGACCGCCGATCGCCACCAGGAGCCTCGACATGGCCGATCGCGCGTTCAACTTCTCCGCCGGGCCAGCCACGCTGCCCGAGCCCGTGCTCCGACAGGCGCAGCAGGACGTCTGGGACCTCTTTGGCACGGGCATCGGCATCCTCGAGCACAGCCATCGCGGCGGCGCGTTCGATCGCGTGACGGCCGAGACCGAGGCCGACTGCCGCGAGGTCGCGGGCATCCCTGATGACTACGCGGTGTTCTGGATGCAGGGCGGCGCCACCAGCCAGTGCTACTTCGTGCCGGCCAACTTTCTGCCGAACGATCGCACCGCCGACTACTTCCAGACCGGCAAGTGGGCGAACGACTCGATCAAGGAGGCGCCGCACTACGGCGCGTGCCACATCTGCGGGTCGTCGAAGGATTCCAACTACGACCACATTCCGGGCCCGAGCGAGACGAGCTACTCGGACAACCCGGCCTACGTGCATTTCACCAGCAACAACACGATCATGGGCACCGAGTTCCACACGGAGCCCGCGCCGCCCGAGGGCTCGTTCCTGGTCTGCGACGCCTCGAGCAACATCTTCAGCAAGCCGATCGACGTGACGCGGTACGGGCTGGTGTACGCCGGCGCTCAGAAGAACCTCGGCCCGTCGGGCATCACGCTGCTCATTGCTCGCCGCGATCTTGTGGGCGATCCGGTGCGCCCGCTGCCCGACATGATGGCCTTCAAGAACCACGCCGCAAAGGAGGGGCGTTTCAACACGCCCAACACGTTCGGCGTGTACCTGATGGGCCAGGTGTTCAAGTGGATCCTTGCCGAGGGCGGGCTCGACGCGATCCGTGCACACAACGAGTCGAAGGCAAAGGTCCTGTACGACTTCCTCGACGCACAAGACTTCTACACTCCGCACGCGCGGGCGGACAGCCGCTCGCTGATGAACATCACGTTCAAGTGCCCGACGCCCGAGCTGGACAAGCAGTTCGTCGCCGAGGCGAGCAAGCAGGGCCTCGATGGGCTCAAGGGGCACCGCTCGATTGGTGGTATGCGCGCGAGCATCTACAACGCGTTTCCCAAGGCCGGGTGCGAGGCGCTGGTGTCATTCATGAAGTCGTTTGCGCATGCCAACGCGTCGGCCGCGAACGTGTAAGTCTGGAAGCTCTAAGCCGCGGCCATTCACGCGGATTACGCCTCGCCTGCGCAAGAGGCCAATCGCTGAT
>JBCAXI010000342.1:0-3389 GCA_038534175.1 Planctomycetota bacterium
TACTTCGACGAGGACGGCGAGGTCGTCGCGGTCGAGTACTCGCGAACGGGGGAGCGGACGGATCCCCCCTGGTACGCCTCGGCCTTGTAGTCGATCGAGCGCAGCTCCGGCGGCTCGGCGAGGTTCGAGAGCACGGTGACCGGCGCGGCGCCGCCAAACTGCGTCGAGGCGACGACATACAGATCCTGGTCGCCATCGCGGTCGAGGTCGGCCACGTCGATGTCCAGCAGCCCCGCATAGCCGGCGGCGTACAGCGTCGGATCCGCGAATGTGCCGTCGCCGTTGTTCTCGAGCACGTTGACGAAGCCGTAGCCCGCGCCGACGAGATCCAGACGGCGATCGCCGTTGACGTCGGCCAGGGAGACGTCGCCGTGGGCATACTCGAGCGACTCGTGGCGGATCATCTCGGGATCGGTCCAGCGATTATTGTCGTCGCCCGTGCGATAGATGATCGAGAGCTCGGACCCGAAGCCGCCCGTGTCCTTGTCGACCGATGCAAGGATGTCCTTGAGACCGTCGTTGTTGATGTCGCCGATGGCGAAGCCGGAGGCGCCCTGGCTGCTGCCGAGATAGATGCTGCCGGCGTTGCCAAAGTCACGGGCCTCGCCCTCGTTGTGGGTGAAGAGGTACAGGTAGCCCCCGCTCTCGTCCAGGGCGTAGAGGTCGAGGTATCCGTCGCCCGTGTAGTCGTCGGCCTTCAGGCTCGACAACGGGACCGGCGGCCTGAGCGTGATGGTCCGCTCGAACGTGCCGCTGCCGTCGCCGTACCAGATCTCAACCCGGTACTCGCCGCCGTAGTTGGCGGTCACGGCGAAGTCCTGGAAGCCGTCCTTGTCGAAGTCCTTGACGATCGTGTCATTCGCCCGCTCGATGTCGTAGATCGTCGGCGCGGTGAAGGAGACCGAGCCGGTGACGGCGGTGGTGTTGATCAGCACGCGCACGGCGCCCTGCTGGCGCCCATCGCTCAGCGGATCGCTGTTGCCATTGACGATGATGTCGTCGTATCCGTCGCGGTTGAGGTCCTTGACCAGGATCTCGTGCTGGAATCCAGCGCCATCGATCGCGAAATTGATCGGTGCCGCAAACCCGCCCTCGCCATCGCCGAGCAGCACCTGGTACACGTACTTGCTCTCGCTGTTCTCGTAGTGCTGGGCGTAGATCACGGCGTCGGTGATGCCGTCGTCGTTGACGTCCCCGAAACCGGACGCGTGGGCCTGATAGCTTGCCAGCTCGCCCCTTGGGTCTTCCAGCGTCGGGCCGCGGAGGCCGCCGATGCTTCGGACTTCTGTCACAACAGCACCGAACGCGTCGTACTTGAGCTCGATGCCCGAGACGAGATCGGCGACGCCATCGCCGGTGAGGTCGAACACGTCGAGGCCGTTGGCGTTAATGGGCATGCGCGCCTGGTATGCGTCGGTCACCTGCCCCGAGGTCGATCCGGCGAGCACGGAGATCGTGCCGTTGTCGGGGCTCTGGAGCACGATGATGTCGGCGAAGCTGTCCTTGGTGACCTCGGCGATGCGCAGCTCGTAGTTGGCGAAGCTCTCACCGTCGCGATAGCCGCCGATGGCCGATTCGATGCTGGTTCCGAACGTGCCGTCGCGGTCATTGAGGTGGACCGTGACGGAGTCGGAGCCCTTGTTGAGCGTGGCAATGTCGATCCAGCCGTCGCCGTTGATGTCGCCCATCGCGATGTGGCGCGGGTTGGTCGAGGTGCTCTCGTAACCGACGCCCGGATCGAGCTGGCCGTCACCCTGATTGGTGAGGACAGAGAACCACGGACCTTCTTGGGCGAAGGCACCGTGGATGGCGACGACATCGAGGTCGCCATCGCGATCGACGTCGGCGATCTCGAACTCCTCGATCTCGCGGAAGGTGTTGAAATCGCCGATGTCGAAGCCGTCGATGCCGCTGCGAAGACGATCGCTGTAGCTGAAGCGCCCGTCGGCGGATCCCTGCCAGACGGTGACCTGGCCGTAGCCGTCGCCGACGACGAGGTCGTCCATGCCGTCACCGTTCATATCCGCGGACTCGATGCTGCCGCCACGGTACATGTAGAACGGCCATTCGACGTCGGAGAACGAGCCGTCCGCTTCCTGCAGACTCACCACCACGTCGTAGCCCGAATACACAAAGGCGACGTCCATGCGATCGTCGCCGTTGAAGTCGCCAGCAACGAGGTTGCCCCAGCCGCTGCTGTTCCAATCGAACAAGTCGTACGAAACGGGCTCGTCGAAGCCGCCGTCCTCGCGGGCATACGCGATGCCGAGCTCATTGGAGCTGGTGGAAGACCTCCACATGAGCGAGGCGACGTCGGTCAGACCATCGCCATTGAAGTCGGCGTAGGCGAGATCACTCCCGCTCGAGTAGTCGCCCACGGGGATCGTGAGATTCGCGAAGTCTGCCGAGAGCAGCTGCCGCGGCTCGAGGTTGTCGAAGAACTCCGTGTTCCGTGGAGACACGGCCCGCCCGGCTCGGCTCCGCAGACTCGACTGACGCTTGAATCGGTTCCACCGCATGACGGCTCCCTTCGCTCACCCCCGACTCCGGCAGCCGGGCTCTTGGTCCAGTGATTGGGGCGACAATCGGGGGGGCCGCGCCCGACTGGCGCGAGCGGAATTTGCATCCGAGCGCCCGCAAACCCCCGAAACAAGCCATGAGCCCCGATCCAAGTGATACGCTGGGACGAATAACTGGAAGTTGTTGGGGTCTGGGCGTTTCGAGCCGCTCCCGCAGGCCCAACGAGGGGACGACTTGGGCGACACGCATGATCCACAACCCCGGGACGAGGTCACCCAACTTCTCGGGCGCGTCGCCGAGGGAGATCGACGCGCCGTCGAAGAGGTCCTGCCGCTCGTGTACGCCGAGCTGCGATCGCTCGCCGAGAGCCACTTTCGGCACGAGCGGGCCAACCACACCCTCCAGCCCACGGCCCTCGTGCACGAGGCGTTTCTCAAGCTCGTCGATCAGCAGGGCGTCGATTGGTCGAGCCGACGACAGTTCTTCTTCCTGGCGTCGCGGGCGATGCGGAACATCCTGATCGACCACGCGCGGACCAAGAACCGCGCCAAACGCGGCGGCGATCGCGATCGTGTGGAGCTGGCGACCGACCCCGAGGGCCCGGCGTCGACCGATAGCCTCGATTTGTTGGCGCTCGATGAGGCGCTGCAAGAGCTCGCATCGCTTGACGAGCGGAAGGCGCGGCTCGTGGAGCTGCGGTTCTTTGGCGGGCTGACGCTCGACCAGGCCGCCGAGACGCTGGAGGTCGCGCGGAGCACCGCCAGCGAGGACTGGCGCCTGGCGCGCGCCTGGCTGCGCCGACGACTCGAGGGACCATTGTCTTGAGCGACTCCGAACGCTTCGCCAGGATCGACGAGCTCTTCCGCGGT
>JBCAXI010000343.1:0-3383 GCA_038534175.1 Planctomycetota bacterium
GAGGCCCATCTGGTAGCCCGCGAGGTAGCCGGCGAGTTGGATGAGAATGAGGGGCAGGCTTGCGAGCAGCCCGATGATGGAACCGATGAGCGCCTCGCCAAAGAGGATGGGCGCGAGCGAGAACAGGTCGAGCTGCTCGGCGCCGATCTGCGCCTGCGGGCCCGCGATGGGATAGGCCGCGACCGCGAGCGAGACGCCCAGGAGCACCTTGACCTGGCGTGGGAGGTTGAGGCTGTTGAGCATCGGCGCCGTCATGAAGAGGCCGAGCATGCGCGACGCCACGAGGAACAGCGGCGCGACGTGCTCGAGCAGTGGCGTGACGCCGTTCACGGTGGGAGGCTCCGGGAGGGGGAGGGGCGGGCGCCGCGTCAGAGCGAGACGGTGAAGAAGGTGATCGCGAACTCGGCGAGGCGTACGGCGATCCACGGCACGATCGCCGCCGTGAGCGCCACCATGCCGACGATCTTGGGGACGAACGTGAGCGTCTGGTCTTGGATGCTCGTGACGGACTGGATCAGGCTGATCAGCAGGCCGATCACCACGCCCGCGCCGAGGATCGGCGCGGCGATCATGAGTACCAGCAGCAGCGTGTCACGCACGATGAGAACCGTGCTGTCATCGATCATGTCGGGCCTCCCTGCCCTTTTTCCAGGCGGCCTCCGAGAGGTGGCCTATTGGGTGGCTTGGCTCTCCAAGCCGAGTCTTCCATGTGCGCGCCTACCCCACGCCAGCCGCGACGGCCGAGAGCCGCTCGACACCGCCCATCTGCGCGAAGCTCCGCATCAGACTGCCCGCGACCAGCGTCCAGCCATCGACCATCACAAAGAGCAACAACTTGAACGGCAGGCTGATCAGCACCGGAGGAAGCATCATCATGCTCATGGAAATCAGGATGCTGGCGATGACCATATCGATCACGAGGAACGGCAGGTACAGCTTGAAGCCCATGGTGAACGCCACGCGCAACTCGCTGAGGATGTACGCGGGCACGAGCGTGACCATGTCCACGTCGGCGCGGGTCAATCGGCCCGGCTGGCTGATGTCGATGCCCCGGTACTCCATAATCATGAACGCGCCCGACCAGTGCCCGCTGGCCTCGATCTGGTCGAACATGAAGTCGCGCACGGGCTGCTTGGCGCGGTTCCAGAGCTCGTCGTAGTCGCGGATCTCGCCGGCGCGGTACGGCTCGATCGCCTCGGCGTACACGCGATCGATCGTCGGCGACATCACCAGCAGCGTCATGAACAGCGCCAGGCCCGTGACCACCTGCGAGGGCGGCATGTTCTGGGCGCCGATTGCTTGCTTGAGCAGACCCAGCACGATGATGATGCGGAGGAAACAGGTCGTCATCAGGATGATCGCCGGCGCCATCGTCAGCACTGTGAGCAGCACCATGATGTTGACGGCGGCCGAGAGGCCCTCGCCCTCGCCGGCGTCGCCCCGCTCGAACGCCTCGGCCGCGCCGCCCAGCACGCTGATTGGATTCAGCCCGCCGCCCGACGCCACCTCTCCAATCGGCGTGACCGCATCGAACGCGGACGGGTCCGCCGGCGGCCCGAACACGGCCGCGTGGGCGCTCGACGCGACCCATGCGAAGATGATCACAACGATCGCCCTCACGCCACCACGCCCTTCTTCACACGCTCGACCAGCGACGCCACGGCCGGCGAGCCGCGAAGCAACTCAACCCGATCTCCCTCCGGCGTCGCACGCACGGTGCGCGACATCGGCCCATGCACCGGCTCATGTGCCGCGGACGACACCGACGCGGGCGACTCGCTCGGGTGCTCGCGCTGGAAGCGCCCGAGCATGCCCCGGAATCGCTCGGCCTTGCCCGCCTCCTCGTCCGATCGTGTCTTGACCAAGAGCGAGGCGACCTGCTCGGGCTCGGTGACCTCACAAAGGGTCTGGAACCCCGCGCCCGCGTGCTGGCTGAGCAGCAGCACCCGGGTATCAAGCCGAAGGAGCACGAGCGTCTGCCCCCGTGCGATCGGAAAGCGGCCGAGCACCTCCAGCACGCCCGAGGGGGCCCGCCCGCCGGCGCCGAGTTGGCCGGGCAAGCCCGCGCCGCCCGACATCTTGCGTGCGACCCAACCCACACAGAGGATCAGCGCGATGACCAACGCCAACGCGCCGGCGGAGCGGATCCATCCGCCGCGATCACCGACGGGCGCGGCGGTTGTGAGCTCCGAGCCGGCGTCTTGTGGCCCGATCGGCCTCGACTCGATCGCGGGCTGCGCGAAGGCCAACCCCGACGCGCCAAGCGCCCAGCCAATCAAGATCCAGACCCATCGCCGATCCATGGCGTCCTTGCCCGGGCTCCGCCCGGCCTTCCGTCGTCTTACTCACCCGGTGGCGCGCTGGGCCTCCTGGTCGATGATCTCGCTGATGCGAACGCAGAAATTCTCATTGAGCACAAGCACCTCGCCGCGGGCGATGTGCCGATCGTTCACGTAGACGTCCACCGGATCGCCCGCGAGCTTGTCAAGCTCGACCACGGCGCCGTCGTTCAGACGAAGCACGTCTTCGATCAGCATTCGCGTTCGTCCGAGCTCGATCGTCACGTTGAGATTGACATCGTCGAGCAGCTCGATGACTTGCGATTGGTCGCCCAGCACGCCACCCGACAGCGTGGGCGGCTCGAACGCGGTCGCGCCGGCGGGCGTCTCGGGGCCGCCGCCCATGCCGGCGAGCATGGCCTCAGCCATCGCTTCGGCGTCGGCGTCGCTCGGGGTCTCACCCGGGGCCGCGGCCGTCGGGCTCTCGCTGGTGGGCTCCGAGCCCTCGCCACCGATGCTCGAGATCGCCTCCCGAGCGGCGGCGAGCGCCTGCTCGGCTAGACGACTGGCCTCATCGTCAGACGGCGGCGATGCCGATGCTCCGGCGTCGTTCGTCTCGGGCGTCTCGTCCGGGCGCGGGTTGGCGTCCTGATCGTCGGTCATCCTGACCTCCGGCCACGGGGGCGGCGATACGTGCGGCCGTCCGTACGGCCGAGTGGTCGGCACTCCGCCGCCACACACACACCGCTCCATCGGCATCGAACGCCGAATCACGCGAGAATTGCACGCATCGCTCTGTGACCATCGGCCAATCTTGCGCATTGGGCCAACGCGCCCCGATCAGACGCTGGATCAGAAGTCCGCCGGGAAGCCCTTGGCCTTCGGCACAATGACCCGCTCGACCCGTGGCAGCCCATCGGGATCGACGCCGAAGATGTCCTGCATGTAGTGGTTGAGCTGCCGCGTGACGGTCTCGAAGCCCGGTTCCTTCAGATGGCGATCCTGGGCGCGCCGGAAAATCATCGAGACGCCCTCGTGGATCTCGGCCTTGCGCCGCTCGAGCGCCTTCTCGACGATCTCCTGGTTCTTCATCTTGACCTTCAG
>JBCAXI010000344.1:0-3380 GCA_038534175.1 Planctomycetota bacterium
GCCTGACCGACGCGCTCGCGGAAGATCGGGACGGGCTCGTGTCGCTTACCGCCGAGACCGCCGAGCGTCTCGCGGCCAGCGGCCCCGCGGCGATGCGGGCCACAAAGGCCTTGCTCAACGAGCTTGACGGATCGCTGGACGAGGCGCTGGCGATGCGGTGTGCCGAGACGTCGGCCGATGTTTTCACCGGCCCCGAGGCGCAGGCGCGCATTCAAGCCCGCTTCGGATAGCTGGAATTTGTTCGGTATTTCGGGCGTTTAAGGCGTGGACTGTAGCGCCACGCCTACCATGTTTGCGGCATGTCGGACCCGGTCTTTGCACGATCGGGCGGGTTCGATTTCCGTCGGCATGCCACAACCAGTGAGGTTCCATGCCCGACCCGATGCTTCCCATCGAGCGCGATACTTCCCGCGACTTCGAGGGTGTTGTGGTGGTCACGCTGGAACAGCCCGGCAAGCCAGTTGTGGTGCTCGACAAGCCGCTGATCGAGGCGTTAGCCCGCACGCTTGGACAGGTCCCGCACGACGCCCGGGGACTCGTGCTCCGCAGCGCGAGCGAGCGTGTGTTTGTCGCGGGTGCCGACCTCAAGACGATCTACGAGTGGGACGACGCGACCCTGCACGAGTACCTGCAACTGGGCGCGCGGACGTTCATGATGCTCGCCGAGTTTCCGTTTCCGACGTGCGCGGCGATCAACGGCGCCGCCCTCGGGGGCGGGCTGGAGCTCGCTATGCACTGCGACGGACTGGTCGCGGCGCCGGGCGCCAGGCCATACCCGGTCGGTCTGCCCGAGGCCGGGCTGGCGCTCTGCCCCGGCTGGGGTGGGACGAACCTGCTGCCGGCCCGCGTGCCGTTCTCAGACGGCGTGACCGCGACAGCGTACGGCAAGCCGCTTGTGTTCGATGCGGCGGTCGAGGCTGGCCTCTTTGACGCGGTGGCGTCGGACGCGGACGCGCTGCTCGCGACCGCGATGCAATGGACGATCGATCAAGCCCAACGCGATCAAGCCGAGAACGGGCCGACCGAGAGAGGCGAGGGACCCCGTCGCCGGCTCGATCACACCGTGAGTGACAGCGCGATCGAAGAGCTCGCGCGTTCGCTCCCCGAGACCGAGCCCGCGCAGGCGGTGATGGACGCGGTGCGTGTCGGCGTGGCCGACGGCTACCGCGCCGCGTGCCAGTGCGAGCGTGAGCATCTGGTTCGCCTGCGGCATTTGCCCGAGGCGCGATCTGCAATCGAAGCTTTTTTCGCCAAGTCTGCGAAGAAGTAACCGACGCCGCGGCGTCGAACACGGAGGACTGAATCCATGGCGGACCTCAAGAACCTGAAGGGCATCTCGGCCCACGACCGCAAGCTCATCGAGGAAGCCGAGACGTTGCTCGGCCCCGAACCGGATTCGATGGGCTGGGTGAAGAACTTGTTCTGGGGCCGCGTGCGTGAGGAGTTGCTCTTCCCGTATCCCGACGTGGTCGGCGAGGCGCGGCCGCAGGAGGTCGCCGAGTGTGATCAGCTGCTGGCTCGGCTCGAGGATTACCTGAAGAACGAGCACCCGTCGATCCTGATCGACCAGGAGCAAGAGATCCCCGAGTGGGTTGTCCGCAAGCTGTTCGATCTCGGCGTGCTCGGCATGACGATCCCCAAGGAGCACGGCGGGCTGGGCATGGGCATCACCAGCTATAACCGCGTGCTCGAGATGATCGGCAAGTACTGCGGCTCGACCGCGGTGGTGGTCTCGGCCCACCAGTCGATCGGCTGCAAGGCGGTCATGCTGTTCGGCAACGAGCAGCAGAAACAGGACTGGTTGCCCAAGCTCGCCAAGGAGCAGCTCAGCGCGTTCTGCCTCAGCGAGCCGAACGTCGGGTGCGACGCCGGCGGGCAGGAAACCCGCTGCGAGCTGAGTCGCGATGGCGAGCACTACATCCTGAGCGGCGAGAAGAAGTGGGCCACGAGCGGCGCGCTCTCCGGCCTGTTCACCGTCATGGCCAAGCAGAAGATGCCCGACGGCAAGGAGAAGGTCACCGCCCTGGTCTGCACGCCAGACATGGAGGGCATCGACATCTTCAGCAAGAACCGCTCGAAGTGCGGCATCCGCGGCACGTGGCAGGCGCGCATCCGGTTCAACGACGTCAAGGTGCCCAAGGCCAACCTGTTGCACAAGGAGGGACGAGGGCTCAACGTCGCGCTCACGTGCCTCAACTACGGTCGTTGCACGCTGTCGGCGGGCATGCTCGGCGGGGCGCACCGCTGCATGGACCAGGCGGTCAAGTGGAGCCAGACGCGCCACCAGTTCGGCAAGCCGCTGAGCGAGAACGAGCTGGTGAAGATGCACATCGCGCGCATGGCCGCGTACGTCTACTCGATGGACGCGGTGCTCTACGCCACGACGGGCTTCCTCGATCGCCACGACGAGGACATCATGGTGGAAACCGCGATCTGCAAGGTGTTCTGCTCGGAGTACGGCTGGCGGACCGTCAACCACGCGATGCAGATCATGGGTGGCGAGTCGTACATGACCGAGAACGAGGTCGAGCGGGTGTTCCGCGACTCGCGCATCAACACCATCGTCGAGGGCTCGAACGACGTCATGCAGGCGTTCATCTTCGCCTACGGCGGCAAGCAGCTCGGCGAGTCGATGCTCGGCGTGCGGGAGCAGGCCAAGGGCCTGGGCGTGCTGAGCCCGAAGGTGCTTCGGGCCGCGATCCCGCTGGGGCTCGAGGTGTTCCTGGGCATCCGCAAGCGTCTCTCACGGATCGAGAAGGTGCACCCGACGCTGCGTCAGCAGGCCGACCGCTTTAGCCGGATGGTGCAGGAGCACACGTACCGTTTCAAGCAGATGAGCAAGCGGTACGACGCGGCGATCGTGAACCGCCAGAGCGTGCAGGCGCGGATCGCCGACGTCGCGGTGCAGCTGCACGCCTGGGCGTGCACGCTGAGCAAGCTCGATCGCGACATCCGCAACTCGGGCGAGGGCGCGGAGTTCGACCGCGACAAGGCGGCGGCGATGCACTTCTTCGATCTCGCCGAGCTCGAGATCCAGCGTCTGTTCACCGAGATGTACGAGCACGCCGACGACTCGATGCTGGAGGCCGCCGAGGCGACGCTCAAGCACAACGACACGCTGCCGAACAGCCTGTTCGTGATCCCCGAGCGGTCGCCGGTCGCGATGGGCACGGGGCGCGAGCCCGACCAGTCGGGCATCAAGCAGTTCCCGGGCGATCGCTACGCGAACGCGGAGGCCTGACCTGCTGGGCCGCGCGATCTGGCGGCTCACGCGATCTGGCGGTTCTTGGCAACCGTCGCAGCCGATCGCTCCTGTCGGACGATCGGACCAGATATCCTGCGGCCCGGCGGGGAGGCCGCCGGGCGGGCAGGATATCTGG
>JBCAXI010000345.1:0-3371 GCA_038534175.1 Planctomycetota bacterium
TGGGCGTGGACACGCTCATCTCCATCGCCTTGCGGTGGGCGCGCTGGCAGACCTCGATCGCCACGCCGACGCGCTCGCCGTAGGCGCCGGTCATCTCCGGCTCGCCATAGAACTCGACGCGCGCGCCGCCCGGCGCGTCTTCGGCGACTTGCTTCGCAACGATCTCGAGCTGCTCCACGGCCGCCGGTCGTTGCAGGTCGGCCGCGCAGAGCATGACGCTGCGCCCTCGCTTCTTGAGCCACGCCGCGAGCTTGCCGCAGGTCGTGGTCTTCCCGCTCCCTTGGAGTCCGCACATCATGACGACCGTCGGGCCCGGGCTGACGCGCAGCACGCCCGGCTCGGGCGCGCCCTCCTCGACGCGCCCGCCGAGCAGGTCGACCAGGCGGTCGTGCACGATGCCGATCATCTCCTGACCGGGCTTGAGGCTCTTGGTGACCTGCTGCCCCACGGCGTCATCAAGAATGCTCTCGCAGAACGACTCGACCACGTCGTAGTGCACGTCCGCCTCAAGCAGCGCCGTGCGCACGTCGTCCATCGCCTCGCGCACGTTGGCCTCGGAGATGGCGCCCTTGCCACTGAGTTTCTTGAAGACGTTGTTGAAGCCGTCGCTGAGCCGATCGAACACGGAGCACCTCCTCGCGAGCGACGCTCGCGGGTTGAGCAGAGTCTTGGTTCGAGGGCCTGACCGCAGCCGAGGAAAGCCTAGCCACTAGCGCTTGCTCTTCAACCAGGCGTGGAGCTTCTTGGCGGTCCAGGTGTTGACGCACTGGGCCTTGGGCAGCCAGCCTCTCCGCGCGGTCAGCAAACCGTAGTGCAGGTTGTCGTAATCGCCCGGCGCGTGGACGTCACAATCGATGGCGATCTTGGCGCCGGCCTCCGCGGCCGCGCGCACGTGCGTGTCGCGCAGGTCCAGCCGCATCCAGTGGGCGTTGATCTCGAGGGCCGTGTCGTGCTCGATCGCCGCGGCGATCAGCTCGGGCCAGTCCAGCTCGAGCCCCGGGCGCCGACCGATCAGGCGGCCGGTGGGGTGGCCGATGATGTGCACGAGCGGGTGTGTGACGGCCGCGAGCATGCGTTGCTGCGCGGTCTTCGGTTCCTGCGTGAGCGCCGCGTGCGGGCTGGCGACGACGACGTCGAGCGCCTCGAGCACGTCGTCGGGGTAGTCGAGACGCCCGTCGGCGAGGATGTCGACCTCGCTACCGGGCAGAACATGGATGCCGTCGTAGGCCTCGTTGGTCTCGCGCACCGCCTCGACGTGCTCGCGCAGGCGATCGATCTCCAACCCGCCGGCGATCGCGGAGCTGCGCGAGTGGTCGGTCACGGCGATCGTGTGAAACCCGCGATTGCGCGCGTGCCCCGCGAGGTCGCGGATCGAGAGCTCCCCGTCGCTGGCGGTGGTGTGCGCGTGCAGCTCGGCCTTGATATCGTCATAGCCGATGATCGCATCGAGCGTGGCCTCGCTCACGTCGAGCTCGCCTCGGTCCTCACGCAGCTCGGGTGGGACGACGCGCACGCCGAGCGCCTCGAACACCTGCGCCTCGGTCTCGCTCGCCTCGGGCTGGACGCCACGCTTCTGTGGCGCCGGCTCGCCGTCGTCGGGAAAGAGCCCGTACTCGTTGAGCGTGAGGCCTCGCGATTGCGCACGCTCGCGGAGCTTCACGTTGTGCTCCTTCGAGCCGGTGAAGTACATCATCGCGGCGCCCCAGCTCTCGGCGGGCACGGTCCGCAGATCCACCTGCACCGAGGGCGGGCCCGACTCGCCCAGCGCCTTGCCCCAGCGCCCAAGATCCGCGGCGATCTCGAACCGCACGCTGGTTTTCGTGTCGCCCGCGGCGATCACGTCGATCACGCCGGGCATCGATCGCAGCGCCTCGTGCGCAGCCGCGGCATCGTCCGCGACGCACAGCACGTCGATGTCCCCGATGGTCTCCTTGCCACGCCGGAGCGACCCGGCGTAGGCCGTTCGTCGCACACCCGCGACCTCGCCGATCCGCTCGGCGATCATGACCGCGATGGGTCGCGCCACGCCGATCGGCAAGCGCTTACCCGCCGCGGCCGCGTGCTGGAGCGACGCCTTGATCTTTTCGACGCTCTTGGCGCCCATGCGAGGGAGCTTGGCGAGCGAGCCATCGGCGATCGATCCTCGAAGCCCGTCGATGTCGGTCACGCCCAGCTCGTCCCACATCAGCTTGACGGTCTTGGGCCCCAGACCAGGCACGCGCATCACGTCGAGCAAGCCCGCGGGCACTTCGGCCTTGAGCGCCTTGTGCTCCTCGATCGCGCCGGTCTCGGTGAACTCGGCGATCTTCTCGGCCGTGCCCTTGCCGATGCCATCGATCGCGGTGAGGGCGTCGGGGTCGCCCGCCATCAACGCGACGTCGTCGGTCAGATCACCCAGCACGCGCCCGGCTTTGGCGTAGGCGTTCACCTTGAATCGATTGGCGCCCGTCAGCTCCAGGAGCCGAGACATCTCTTCGAAGACGCCCGCGAGGCGCGCGTTCGCGCTCATGCCTCTGGCTCGCGCGAGAACTCGCCGGCGATCTGGCGTTCCACGGCTTCCACGACCGCCTCGCGCTCGGACTCGGGCACGAGCGTCAACGCCGCGACCCACCGACGCGCCAGCTCCGGCGTGCCTCGCTTGAGCAGCTCAGTCAGCAGACGGACGTGGTCGTTGGGCAGCAGCCCGTCCGATGCGCTGGGCTCGGGCGCCGTCAGCGCCGCCTTGGGCTCGATCGAACTCGCCGGCTTTGGCGGCTGGGACGTCGTGGGCGTCATGGGCGTTGGGGTCTCCGTCGCCTCCGGCGGGGAGGCCCTCGAGCTGCGAGGCCGGCGCGGCGCGGAGCCGCACATCCAGCGTCTGCGTGAACACGTCGAGCCGATCCACGCGATCGATCAACGTCTCCAGAGTACCGGCGACCGCGCCCATGAGATCCCCGGCGTCGGCGTCGGCGAGCGCCTCGCGTTTCACGTCTGCCAGACGCATGGGGCCCCGGCCCGTCAGCAGCCAGTCCGCGTTCACGCCCAGCTCTCGGCAGAACGCCGAAACAAACGCCACGCTCGGCGCCTGGCCTTGCATGTATCGACGCACCGACTCGGCGTTCACCCCGGTCACCTCGCTGAGGTGCCGAAAGGTGCGCGAACCGGCCGCCGATTGAAGTCGCTCGTGCAATCCTGAATCCATGGAACGGATGATACCTAACAACCAACGCCAACGGGCGGCCCATGTTTGGCAGACATAGAGCTTATAGAATCCGTATAAACATCACCCAACGCCGCAGCAGCCTTGAATTACCCAACATCACCCAAACCAAGTGTCTCGCCGTAGGCCTTGAACAAGCGACGACGCAACACGGCCTCTTCCGACGCTTCCA
>JBCAXI010000346.1:0-3368 GCA_038534175.1 Planctomycetota bacterium
AAGCCCGAGCCGCCGGAGCCGAAGCCACCGAAGCCATAACCCGGGAAGACGTAGGACGAGAAGCCGGGGCCCGAGAAGCCGAGGCCCTGACCGCCGAAGCTCGGACCACCGAAGCCCTGCACGCCCGTGAAGCCCTGCGCGCCGGTGAAGCCCTGAGCGGGGAACGCCGGAGCGAACGGGGCGATGCCCGAGTTCGCGCTCCAGGGGGTGCTCTGGTTCCAGGGGGTGTTGACGGGGAACTGGCCGAGGCCGGACTGGATGTTCGGGACGCAGCCAAACGTGTTGAGGGTGTTCGGGATGTTGGCGAACGGCGTGGCGGGGAGGGTGCTGTTCATCATGTTTGGGGTCTCTCCGAAGCGGGCGCTCGAGGGCGCCGCGATCGCGCAATGACAGCGACCGCGACACGCGGCGATGTCGATCACGCGGGATGGGCGATGAGGACAAAGCCGGAGTGACGCCAAACGTCTCGCGCTCTCTCCCGGCACCGGTGTGTCGGCCATCGAGCAACGCACCTTTGGAGGTCTTGGGGAAGGTTGAGAGAAAGTGAAGCCCGTGACGCGATCGACGCGGCCTCTCGTGGGGGCTCGGACGCTTGCGCCCCGATCCGCCCAGAATCGGCGTCCCGCGGACCGGGGATGGGCTTGCGGGTGGGGCTTGCGGGTGGGGGTTGGGTGGGGTAGGGGTAGGGGTGGGGGTGGCACCCGCCCGCGTCCTTAGCCGATGCGCTCGCTCTTTGGGTCGCGGGTCATCAGGCGTGTGATCGCCTCGATCGGGTCGAGGTGCTCGAAGAGCACGTCATGCACCGCCTCGGTGATCGGCATCTCGACTTTGTACTTATTGGCCAGCGCCACCACGCTCCGAGCGGTCGCGACTCCCTCCACCACGAACGGGGAGCCCGATAGGTAGTCGTCGAGCTTGACGCCCCGCCCGAGCGCCTCGCCGCAGGAGCGGTTGCGCCCCTCGGGGCTGAAGCACGTGGTCGCCAGATCGCCCACACCGGCGATGCCAAAGAAGGTGTCGGGGCTGGCGCCCATCGCGGCGCCGAGGCGTGCGATCTCCGCCAGGCCCCGCGCCAGCAGGGCGCTCTTGGCGTTGGCCCCAGCCTGGAGCCCATCGAGGATGCCCGCGGCGATCGCGATGACGTTCTTGGTCGCCCCGGCGAGCTCGACGCCCAGCACGTCGGTGTGCGTGTAGATCCGAAGCCAGCTCTGGGTGAACAGTCGCTGCACGGCGCTGGCGAACTCGGGCTGGTCGCTCGCGGCGATCATCGTCGCGGGCAGGCAGCGGGCCAGCTCGGCGGCGATCGTGGGACCCGAGACGACGCCCATCGGGCGAGGCCGCGCGTCGGGATCGTCGGCGAGCACGTCGGCGATGATCTGCGTCGGGCGGAGCAGGTGCTGGTTCTCCACGCCCTTGGCGACGCTCACCACGCCCGCGTGCGGGGGCACGTGCTCGCGCAGTCGGTCCCACGCCTCGCGGGTGTGCTGCACGGGAATCGCCGAGACGATCAGGTCGGCCTCCGCGAGGGCCGCGGCGTCGGAGAGCGCCAGGCGGATGTCATCGGCGAGCACGAAGCCCTCGAGGCGATCGGATCGACGGGTCTGGGCGAGCTGCCCGACCTCATCGGGGCTGTGCCCCCAGAGCCGCACGGCGCTCACGGCTGGGCTCGCGTCCAGAATCTGCGCACACACCAGCCCCATCTGCCCGACGCCCAGCACCGCCACGCGGGGCGTGTGACCCTCTCCCCACCCGCGAGGATCGGGGCCGGTCGGTTCGGGGCTGGGCGGGTTGGCGGTCATGGCATCGATTCGGCAAGGACGGGGTCGGCAGGCGAGCCCGGAGAGAAAGAGACCGATGGGTCCCGAACGTAGGATCCCAAAGGCGTGAACCCGGACACGGGTCTTGGCCGGGCGCGAACCCGAGTTAGGGCCCGCACGTAGCGTAGCGAGCCGCTCGGTCCGGGCGGCGGGTGTGCGCGTAGCATCCCCGCCGGGCCTGGCCCGTCGCGTTTCTATTGAGTCCCCAGCCGGAGCACGAAGCCCATGGCGATGACGACCCACGCCCCCGCGCACGACCACGACCACAGCGGGCCGGAATGTTGCTCGAGCCACGAGGCCGCCAGCAGCGAGAAGTACATCCAGGCGTGCCTGATCTCCGGGGCGTTGCTGGCGGCGCTGGGCATCGCGCGGCTGCTGGGCTTTAGCCCCGAGATCTCGCACCTCGTGGCGGCCGTGCTGGCGCTCATCATCGCCTACCCCTTGTTCGTCGGCGCGTTCAAGGAGCTGATGTCCGGGCGACCGGCGACAAGCACGCTGACGGCCTTGGCGGTCGCCGCGCTCATGGCAACACAGCGCTACGAGTACGCCGGTTGGCTGGCGCTGATTCTCGTGCTGGCGGATCTGATTGTGAGCCAGTCGGCGTTCGGCGCGCAGCGCGCCATCGAGCGGCTGATCGGGCTCACGCCCGACATCGCGCGGCTCGTCACGCCCGAGGGCACGGAGCTCGAGGTCTCGCGCGACGAGGTCGTCGTGGGCCAGACCGTTCGCGTGAAGCCGGGTGAGAATCTTCCGGTCGACGGCTCGATCATGTCGGGCAAGACCACGATCAACCAGGCCTCGCTGACGGGCGAGGCGGTGCCCGTCGAGGTGCAGGCGGGCGACCCGGTGTACGCCGGCACGACGAACCTGACCGGCGCGATCGACCTCAAGGTGACGGGTGTCGGCAGCGAGACCACAATCGGCAAGGTGCAGCAGCTCATCCGCGAGGCGGAGAGCGCTCGGTCGCCACGGCAGATGCTCATCGAGCAGGTCGCCAGCTTCTTCGTGCCGGTCGCGCTGTCCGTCGCGGCGATCACGTGGTACGTGACCAAGGAGCACCCCGACGAGGCCGTGAGCAGCCAGGCGGCGATCCGCGCGGTCACGGTGCTGGTCGTGAGTTGCCCCGCCTCGCTCCTGCTGTCGAGCCCGGCGGCGATGGTCGCGGCGTTCGCGGCCGCGGCGCGGCTTGGCATCCTCGTCAAGCGCACCGAGACGCTCGAGTCGGCGGCGAACGTCGACGCGGTTGTCTTTGACAAGACGGGCACGATCACCACGGGCAAGTTCGCGGTCTCGAAGCTCGCGCCGGCCGAGGGCGTGCAGGGCGCCGAGCTGCTCCGCGCCGCCGCCGATGCCGAGCAGCACTCCAACCACCCGCTGGCGCTCTCGATCCTGCAGACCGCCAAGGCGGCGCGGGTCTCCCCCGAGCACACGGACGACTACGAGGAGATCCACGGCCGCGGCGTGCGGGCGCGGGTGTCCAGCGGCGAGATCCACGCCGGACGCAGCAACTGGCTCATGGAGCTCAGCCCCGTGATCAAGCCATCGGTCGCG
>JBCAXI010000347.1:0-3367 GCA_038534175.1 Planctomycetota bacterium
GGGCGCCTCGACAGAGTGCACGACGATCGCGAGCGCGCCGCGGGGGATCTGACGCTTCTGCGGCGGGTCGAGTTGGACGGGCAGCGCGTCCTCGAGCGGCGAGCCGATCCAACCGCCCGCGCCGAACGTGTCGGGCCCGCCGACCATGACGAGCCCGCCCCCGTTGTCATGCACGTACTGCTTGAGCTGCTGCTGCTGGGCCTCGGAGAAGCCGTAGTTCTGCTGGTTCAGAAGGATGACCGCGTCGTAGCCGTTCCACTCGTCGAGCGAGGAGGGCGCCCTGGCGGAGGGGATGCGCACCACGTCGAGATTCGCACGATCCAGCGCGTCCTCGAGCGGAGCGCTCTCCTGCGGCGTCTCCGAGATGATGAGGACGCGTCCCTCGCCCTGCACAAACGTGACCGCGAGGCCGCTGTTGTTCTCGGCGATGAAGTCGCCAATGGGCGCGCCGTCGGCGCCCTGCAAGGGCTCGAACTTCGCCTCGATGCGCTGGGCGCGCATGCCGAGCGGCGCGACCTGCAGCACGAACGGATTGGAGCCGGGCTCGAGCGTTCGGATGACGCTGACGGCATCAGAGTCGGGGTCGAGGTCGAAGGGCTCGCCGTTGAGCAGAATGGAGAGCCGCCCGGTGGTCTGCCTCGTGGCGCGGAGCACCACGCGGACGGACATGGTCTGGCCGGCGCGCACGCTGGTCGGCGTGATGAGGTTCTCGAGGATGACCTCGCCGGCGCTGAAGTCGTAGTTCAGCGGGAGCACGTCGATGGGCACGCCGGCGGCCTTGGCGGCGGCGGCGGCCTCGAGCAGCGAGCCGGCGGTCTCGTTGCCGTCGGACGCGATCACGATGCGCGAGGCCGCGTCCTCGGGCGCCACGGCCATCGCGAGACGCACCGCCGCGGCGAGGTCCGTCGCACTCTTGTCGCCCTCGAACTGTCGGTCGACGATCTGCCCGAGCTGCGTGGGCAGCGTCTGCACGATCGCGTCCTTGGCGACCGTGATCACGCCGAAGCGATCACGCTCGCCCTTCTGCTCGTCGGCGGCGTCGGCGAAGTAGGCGTCGGCGCGGTCCTGCAATGGCAGCGGCACCGAGCGGCTGGCGTCGAGCACCACGGTGACCGCGACGTCCTGGGCCTCGCGCCGGAGTGAGGGCTCGGCGATCGCCGAGGCGAGCAGCAGAATGACCAGGACGCGCACCGAGACGGCGGTGATCGCCGTGGCGCCACCGAGACCCGAAAGGCTGCGCCGCGCGATGAGGATCACGAGCGGGACGAGCACAGGAATCAGGAGCAGCCAAATCGGTCGGTCGAAGTGGATCGGGCCGAGGCCGAATGCGAGTGTGGACGCGTGGAGGAGCGCGTTCATGGGCGCGCTCCGGCCCGGTCGGCGAGGTGGATGGCGGGCGTCGCCGCGTCGGCGGGGGCGTCGAACGCGAGGATGCGGTTGTTGCCCGAGTCGAGGACGTAGGCGACGCCATCGATGACATCGATCGCCCAGGGGCGCGCGAGCTCACCCGCGAGCCGCCCCGGGGCGCCGAAGACGCCAATCGCCTCGCCCGTTTCGAGATCGAACTGCTGGATGCGTCCGGCGCCGAACTCGGTGACGAGCGCGGTGTCGTCGTCGAGAAGCGCGAGGCCATAGGGATAGTTCACGGCACCGAGCTCGCGGCTCGGGCTGGCGTGCCCGAACCAGGCGATGAGATCCCCGTCGAGCGTGAAGCGGCCGACGCGGTGGTTGCAGGCGTCGACGATGACGAGCTCGCGATCGCGATCGCCCGAGGCGGGCCGAATCGCGATCGATTGCGGTCGGTTGAAGGCGACGTCGGTCGCGTCGATGACATCGTCGATGAGCACGCCGAGCGTACCGAACGTGGAGAGCGGCTCGAAGCTCGCATCGAAGACGGTGACGCGGTCGTTGCCGCCGTACTCGGTGACGTAGATGCGATCCACGCCTCCGGCGGCGTCGGTGAGCACCGCGACGTCGGTGGGATAGATGAACTGGCCGGGCGCCGTGCCGTAGTCGCCGAAGGTGTGGGCGAGCGTGGGCGGGTCGGTGGAGAGGTCGTAGACGAGGACCCGGTAGTAGTGGGTGTCGGCGACATAGAGGGCGGGCGTGCCGGGGGCGCCCGGCATGGGGCCGAGGCTGAGCCCGCACGGCTTGCCGTTGTCGTGGATGGGCGTCTCGAAGACGAGATCGGCGCGGGCCGAGCGCGGGTTGATGCGCTGGATGCGCGCGGACTTGTCGATGGTCCAGAGAACGGGGCCCTCGGGCGTGTGGGCGGCGGCGATGGCGCGGGGGTAGTTGAACTGGCCCGGCGCGAGCCCGACCTCGCCAATGACGCGGGCGTCCTTGATGGGCGCCTCGGCGGTGGGCGTGGCAGGATCGCAGGCGAACAGCGTGAGCGCGACGAGCGCGCTGGCGGCGATGGCGATCTGTTGTGTTCGCGTGGAGCGGTCGATCGTCGCGTTGGTCACGGAGGTGCGCCTCAACTCGCCCGAATCCAACGGCCATGCACTTCGACGCCACCCGACGCCGGTGTTCGCTGGCATGGTACCGACGCGCTCGGCCCGGGCTGCGAGGGGCTAGGAACGTTTGCGGAGGGCCCATGCCAGAATGGGCGTCGCGAGCGCGAGCGAGGCGATCCCCAGGACGATGCAGGCGGCCGAGAGCTCCTCGGTGCGCTGGAAGTGCAACTGATCGAGCAGCTTGCGGGCGAGGTTGCCGCGGCCCGGCGGTGTGAGCAGCACCGCCGTCTCGATCTCGTGAAACGCGAGCAGGGCGACGACCAAGGCCACGGGGGCCAGCGGCGCCAGGGCCCAGGGTCCCACGGCGCCGAGCCAACGCCGCGGCGTCGAGACGCCGTCGATCGCACGGATGTCGCGGGCGTGCGCGGGCTCGGTCGCGGCGAGCCAGCAGCCCGCGAGGGCCGCGACGAATCCGAACCGGGCCAGATGCGCCAGCGAGGGCGCGACGCCGGCCAGGTCGATCGGCGCCAGCGTGCCGAGCCGCGCGATGGCCGAGCCGATGAGCACGCCGGGCGCGAGCCCCGCGAGCGTGAGCAATCCGATCGAGACGATCGCGACGCGTCGCGTCGCCCGCCCGCCCGCGACGAGCGCCTGCCAGCTTGCCAGCGCGATCAGCACGGCGGCGCCCCCGGCGATCGACGCGACCCCGAGCGACGACCACCAGGCGTCGCGGTCGAGCGACAGCACGCGCGGGATCGAGCCCCAGCGCTCCAGTGCGCTGGCGAACAATGCCAGCGGCGCCCCGATGGAGACGATCCAGATCAGCGAGGCGGCCGCGATGGTCCAGCGGCTCGGCGCGCTCGCCGGAGGCTCGACGGACGCGGGCGCGCGCGCGCTTGAGGGCCGCG
>JBCAXI010000348.1:0-3358 GCA_038534175.1 Planctomycetota bacterium
CGGCGTCGATGACCTCGGCCGCGGGATCGGGACCGAAGCCGTTCATGTCAGGACCGCGATCGGCGATCGAGAGCTGAATGTTGGAGGACGTGCCGCTGCGGATCTCGCCGTCGGCGAGCATCTCGGCCTCGGCCGAGGTGTCGTTCGGGCCGCCACAGCCGTCGTTGGTGCCGAGACCGCTCTGGCCAGCGGCGCAGGTCTCGCTCTCGGCGATCGCGGCGGCGGAGGTCTGCGTCTCGCCCTCGGTCGTCGCCGAAGCGTCGCCGAGGTCGAACGCGGCCATGCCGTCGCTGGTGACCTCAACGAGGCCCTGGGTGAAGCCAGCGGACTGGATCATGATCTTGTAGGTCACGCCCGCGACCGAGGCCCAGCTGAACTCAGCGGGACCACCGGCCGTGCCGCAACCGTCGTCGTCGCCGCCGAGGCAGTACAGAACCTCGCACGGGTTGGCGGGGTCGCTCTCGGCGTACACCATGAGGATGGTGTTCTGGGTCGTGGCGGAGCCACAGGTCGAGGCGGTCAGGGTCGTGCCGTCGCCGACCACGTTGTAGAACAGGCCGAAGTTGCCCTGGATGTCGGTGTTGACGCCGAGCGTTCCGATCGGGCAGTTCTCGACGAACGAGCCGGCGCGACCGAAGTCAACCTGCTCGGTGCCGGGCACGTCCATGTCGAAGCTCATGGCGCCGCCGCCGACGGTCAGGACCGTTGCGGTGTCACAGAAGCCCGCGGTGGGCTCGGGGACCACGTCGGCGTAGTTGCAGATGCCCTCGAAGGTGCCGAGCGGGTTGCTCGGACCGCCGATGGTCGAGATCAGGAAGAAGTCCAGATCCCAATCGGCACCCGCGGGGGTGTCGTTGCGGTCGTAGAGGGCGATGGCGATATCAGCGCCGGTGTCCTCATCCGCGGTGAAGTCGAGCGAGTTGTTCGTGTCCTGCAGCGACTGGCCGTCGAACGTGGTGTTCGAGCCGGTCGTGAGGAACAACGTCGCGCCGCCGGAGGCGGTCTGGTTGTTCAGGATCTGAACCGTGAAGCAGTTGCCGGTGTCGAACGACACGTCGGCGTGCTCGAGCTGGAAGATCGAGCTGGCGCCGCCGAAGAAGTTCTGGTTCGGCGTCTCGAGCTTGGTGAGGTTGGTGCCCTCAACGAACGGCTGGAGGCCGGACGCCGGGCTGCTCACGAAGATCTCGAACACGTCGGGGAGGTTCGTGCCGGGGTCGTTGCCCCAGTAGTTCACCTCGAACTGGTCCGGGATGGTGTCGCCGTCCATCAGCACACCGCCCGAGGCGTACACGCCCTCGGTGCAGAGGGTGTTGATCTCCTCAGACGCGTTCGCGGTGCTCGCCGCGTCGATGACAAAGTTGTCAGCGATGGCGAACGTCGAACCGTTGAAGAAGAAGCCACCCGAGTCCGAGTTGTCCCAGGGACCACTCCAGTTGCCGGTGTCCTCGAACGTGCAGACCGTGCCCATGAGCACGGGCACACGCAGGCCAAAGCGGTTACCGAAGAAGTTCACGTCGCGATCGCGGAGCTGGCCCTCGATCTCGCTCATGTGAAGCTTCATACGGGTGTCAAGACCGGGCGTCGCGCCCGCCAGTTCTGCCGGGGCCGAAATGGCCTGGGCGTTCGCCGCGCCTGCAATACAGGCGAGGCCGGCCGCCGCGGTCAAACGCAGCGCCGTACAGATGCTCTTACAGCTGCCCACAAAGCACCTCCTAATGATCACTCTCTTCAACAACGAATCGAGCTCGTTTCCGTTGCTTGGCGCCCCCGCCGCACAAACGCGGACCCACGGTCAGACACCAAGATGAACGCTCCCCAGAAGTGGGAAGCGATGTATAGGGATACAACAACGTGACGCGGCGATCAACCCACCCTTGCGGATTTCCACATCGACCGATACCCGCTTGCGCCCGCCGTACCCCGCACAGAACCCCCAAACCTCCCCAAACACCCAGATCTTCGCTAAACGACAACCTGCCCACACGGCCGCTCTCACGGCGTACCAATCCACCGACCGACCACCCCCGACGGGCATGTCAACGGAACCACACCTCCCATACGATCGACCAACAACGTGACACACGTACAAAGCCGAATCGGCACGACGCCGCGAGAACACCATGCACCGCAACCACCCCCCAAGCCGTTCAACGAACCCCACACAAACACTGGTTGACCGGAGCGGCTTGGTCCAGATCAGCCTCGTGCACCTGCTCGGTGCCGTGATGCTCGCGGCCTCGCTCGCCACGTCGCTCGCCCACGCCCGCCAACTCGGCGGAGCGCCCAACGTCCGAGAACAGGCCCGAACCCTCACCGCTCTATCCCGGCCCGTCACCATCCAGCTCAACGAGCAACGCCTGCAGGACGTCATGGCCTTCCTGGCTGAGCTCACCCAGGCCGACATCCGCGTCTTCTATCTCTCTGATCGCGACCCCGATGGGCTCGACCCCGACCAGCCCATCACGCTCGATTCCAACAACCTCTCGGCGCTGGCGTTCATCGAGCGCATCCTCGACCAGGCCGCCGGTGATTTCGGCCAGCCGGGCGACAACGCCTGGCAGCTCGCCTCCGATGGGGCCCTCCAGGTCGGAACCAAAGAATCGCTCAACCGATACCGCCGACTCGAGATCTACGACATCAAGGACCTGCTCTTCATCCAGCCCGACTTCGAGGAAGCCCCCGACTTCGACCTGAACTCCGTCCTCCAGTCACAGGGTGGCGGGCAGTCGCCCTTCCAAGACCAGGGCAACGCCAACGACCTCTTCCCCGACGAGACCGACGAGGAACGCGCCCGACCCATCGTCGACATCATCACCGACTTCGTCGAGACCGAGCAATGGATCGACAACGGCGGCGACGCCGGCACCATCCGCTACTGGCAGGGCACGCTACTGATCAACGCGCCCGATTACATGCACCGACAAATCATCGGCTACCCCTGGTGGGCCGGTGGCGCCCGCACCACCACCAACACGCGAGGCGCCCGCTACGTCAGCCTCAACCTCGACGCAGCGACCAACCAACTCACCGATCTCGCACGCGATCCGGTCGTCGTCCCCGCGGTCGTCGGCGGCGGCGCCACGCCCGACAACGCGAACAACTGACGCCCGCGCTCACGCGCTCACTCACTCGCTCGCGAAATCCGACATCGGCGGGCACGTGCACACGAGGTTGCGGTCGCCGTACGGGTTGTCGACCCGTCCCACGCTCGCCCAGAACTTGCTGTCGCGCAGCCAAGGCCGCGGGAACGCCGCCTGCTCACGCGAGTACGGGCGATCCCATCCGTCGCTCGCCACCGCCTCCATCGTGTGCGGCGCCCCCTTCAGCGGATTGCGATCGCGATCCATGTCGCCACGCT
>JBCAXI010000349.1:0-3313 GCA_038534175.1 Planctomycetota bacterium
ATCACGCTTCTCCCTTCCGCTCCCGGCACGCATCCACAAACGCCACCGCCCGGCGTAGGTGCGGGATCACGATCGACCCGCCGATGATCAGGGCGATGTCGAACGTCTCCCACAGCTCCTCGTCCGTGGCCCCGCACTCGATCGCGCGGTCGACGTGGTACGCGATGCAATCATCACACCGCAGCCCCATCGACACCGCGAGCCCCATCAGCTCCTTCGTCTTCTCGTCGAGGGCGCCGGGCTTGTAGGCCTGGGTGTCGAGGGCGAAGAAGCGTTTGGTGACGGTGGTCCCGCCGGGTCGGCCATCGGGACCACCGCCCAGGATGCGCTCGTTGAGCGCGGCTCGGAACTGCTGGAACTCGTCGTATCGAGATTCGGACATGCCCCCACGGTACCGCGCGTGCGGGGCCTAATGGGAGAAGTTGGCCCAGGGATCGGTCGTGCCGAGCGTGCCCGCGGCCGAGCTGCCGTTCACGCCCAGGGCGCCGCCCGCGGAGATGTCGACGATCGGGCCGTAGCGATTGCCCACGGCGATGAGATAGTCCGTGCCGTTGTTGTTCGCCGTGTTACGGACGATCAGGTTGCCCACGCCGGAAACCTCGAACCCCTCGAGGAACGTGCCGATGGCGTGGTTGCCCTCGATCCGGTTGCCCGAGCCGGTCACGCGGATGCCGGCGTTGGTGCAGTTGTCGGCGATGCTGTTGAGCAGGTAGCACGAGTCCTGGACGGAGTAGCCGATGCTGGACGCGGTGACAGCGCACTCGGTGATGATCGTCCCCTCCTCGGACCCGATCACGCGGGCGTTCACGCCCACGCTGTTGAACGCGGCGGCGCAACCGGTGATGACCGAGCCCGAGCCCATGTCGAAGCCGATCGGCTGGCTGAAGGCGGCGCAGTCGACGACGCGGGCACCCTTGCTCGTCACGAAGCCCGAGCCGTCGTTGTTGTCGGCGGTGCAGCCGATCGTCGAGCCGAACTGGCCCACGTCAAAGCCGTGCCCGGAGTTGTCCTCGGCGGTGCAGTTCAGGAACACCGTGCTGCTGGACGCCTCGAAGCCGTTTCCTCCGCTCTGGAACGCCTGGCAGTTCACGACCACGGACGAGGAGAACGTCTCGAGGCCCTTGCCGCGATTGTCGTAGAGCTGGAGGTTCTCAAAGCGGCAGTTGCGCCCGCGGATATCGATCCCGTCCTCGCCGAAGCCTCTGATGACGCCGTTGCGGATGGTGATGTTGTTGTAGAACGATGTCCCGCCCGACAGGTCACCATGGATGCCATCCAACGAGACCGGCGGCGAGCCGATCGGCAGCGGGTCGGCGCTGAACAGCGTGAAGCCCATGAGATCGATCGTCACGTTGTCCGAGGCGATCTCGATGCCGTGCCGGACGAGCGAGATTCCGAGGTCCCGCGTCAAGTAGTACGAGCCGCGCTGCGTGATGCGATATCGGCTGTCGGCGTCGCCCGGCGTGTTCACGCTGTTGATCGCGATCCGCGGCTCGACCTCGGTCAGCGGTTTGTCCGTGCTCTCGGGTGGCCCCGCGGGCGGGAACAACGGCCCGGCGCTGGCCGTCGCGCCACACACGAGTCCGGTCTTTACGCCGAGCAATACTCTTAATCGCACGTTCTTCATGGTCCGTCCTCCTCCTTTGGGATCGACGCCACGCAAGGGGACGCCGGGAAAGTCTCATCGCGCGAAATTCGCCCACGGATCGGTCGTGCCCAGCACGCTCGGCGCCGGGGCGCCCGAGACCGCGGGCGCCGAGCCGGAAAGGTCCACGATCGCGCCGTAGCGGTTGCCCGACGCGATCGAGTACGTGGTCGTGCTGTCGAACGCGCTGTTGCGGATGATCAGGTTGCCCGTCGTGTTCACGTTGAACGCGGTCTGCGCTTCGAAGACGTGGTTGCCCTCGATACGGCTGTTCTGGCCGTTGACCCGGATGCCATCACCCATGGTGTTGCCGACCACGCAGTCGCGAACCACACACTGCCCTTGGACGAGGATGCCCGGGCCGGTGACCATGCACCGCTCGATGAACGAGCCCTGATCCACGAACGACTCGGTTGCCTGGATACCCCACTCAGAATTGAACGA
Organism: Planctomycetota bacterium; assembly: GCA_038534175.1. Taxonomy (GTDB): domain Bacteria; phylum Planctomycetota; class Phycisphaerae; order Phycisphaerales; family UBA1924; genus JBCBZM01. Next base: position 2,090 of record JBCAXI010000349.1, read on the forward strand.
CGCGTCGCTGTCGGTGAGCATCGACGCCGAGCCGATGCCGAAGCCGATCGTGTTACCGATCGCCGAGCTCTGCGCCACGCGCGAGTTGAACCCCACCGCGAAGCCCACGCCACCGTTGAACTGGGCGGTGCTGTCGAGGACCTGCGTGTAGCCGCCCCCCAGGCCAAACCCGGCGCCGGCGTTGCTCGTCGCCTTGCAGTTGACCACCAACGCCTCGTTCTGCGCAAAGAACCCGAACCCGCCGTTCGCGACCGACTCGCAGCGCAGCATGACGCTCCCGCCGCCCGCGCGCAGACCGTCGCCCTCGTTCTCGATCAGCAGCAGATCCTCGAAGCGCGTGTCGTCGGCGGGCAGGTCGATACCGTCCTCGCCAAACCCGCGGATCGTCCCGTTGCGGACGGTGATGTTCGAGGCGTCGCCATCGAGCGTGATGCCGTCCAGCGAGATCGGTGGCGAGCCGATCGGCAGCGGGTTCGAGCTGAGCAGCGTGAAGCCCATCAGGTCGATCGTGACATCACTGGCCGCGATCTCGATGCCGTGCCGCACGCCGGCGATCGGCTCGTTTCGCACGAGGTAGTACGAGCCGCTCTGCGTGATGCGATAGCGACTGTCGGCGTCGCCCGGCGTGTTCGCTTCATTGATGACGATCCGCGGCTCAACTTCCACCAGCGGCTTGTCCGTGCTCTCGGGTGCCCCAGCCGGCGGCGTCAGTGGACCCGCAGCAACGTGCGAACACCACGCGCCCACGACCACGATGGTCGCGCACGCGACCGCGCCCTTCACCGTCATGTCGACCTCTCCGCTCTAGAACAGTGTCTCAGCAGGCAGAAACACCCGCCCCTGCAGACTACATGGGCGAACCGGCCGTCCCAACCATGATTTTCCCCAGCGAGCGCCCACCACACAGTCGCGCCCCAATCCCCATCTACCATGCCTCCGTGACCAACCCGCCCTTCAGCCCCATCGATGAGATCCTCGACGAGCTCCGCGCCGGGCGCATGGTCGTCGTGACCGACGACGAGAACCGCGAGAACGAGGGCGACCTCGTCATCGCCGCCGAGAAGATCACGCCCGAGGCCGTGAACTTCATGGTGCGACAAGCCGCCGGCTACATGTTTGTCTCAATGACCCACGACGACTGCGACCGCCTCGGCCTGCACGGGCAGACGCCCGTGAACACGTCCGCCCGCGGCACGCCGTCGATGGAGACGGTCAGCGGCGTGC
>JBCAXI010000350.1:0-3266 GCA_038534175.1 Planctomycetota bacterium
CGGGCTGATGAACCTGCAGCTCGCGCTGAAGGACGACGACATCTACATCATCGAGGTGAACCCGCGCGCGAGCCGCACGGTGCCGTTCGTCGCCAAGGCGACGCACACGCCGTGGCCCGCGATCGCGGCCAAGGTGATGATGGGCCAGCCCATGAGCGCGCTCGGCGCGCACGAGCCGCCGAGCGTGCGCGAGCCGGGGCGCCACCCGCGCGCGTACGCCGTCAAAGAGGTCGTCTTCCCGTTCGAGAAGTTCCCGGGCGTCGACGTCGTGCTCGGGCCCGAGATGCGCTCGACGGGCGAGGTCATGGGCATCGACGCGGCCTTTCCCGTCGCGTACCTCAAGGGCCTGCTCGCCGCGGGTGTGCAACTGCCCAACGAGGGCGGCGTGTTCATCTCGGTGCGACACGCCGACAAGGAACTCATCGCCGATCCCGCGCGATCACTCGTCGCGATGGGCTTTAAGGTCTACGCGACCGGCGGCACGGCCGACGTGTTGCAGCGTCACGGCCTGCGAACGCATCGCCTCGAGAAGATCGGCGCGGGCGCGCGCCCCAACGTGCTCGACCTCATGACCGACGGGGACATCCAACTCGTCATCAACACACCCACCCGCAGCGGCTGGCAGACCGACGAGGGACGCATCCGCGCCACGGCCGTGCGGCTCGGGATCCCGATGATCACGACCGTCACGGGCGCCGTCGCGGGCGTGCGTGCGATCGAGGCCCTCCGCGCCGGCGACTGGGGCGTCGCCGCGTTGCAGGACTACGCGCTCGCCGAGCCGACGCCCGCCAACGCGTAGACGCCCCTTCCACCAATTCGGACACACGAGTACGCTCGATTTTCCGAGCCAGCCGCCGCCACGCGGCACGCCGATCCCTATATTCGAATCATTCCAAGATAGACCACCACACCAGACGCGGAGGCGACATGAGCGCGAGCAACGGCCAGAACTCCAACGCCAAGGGCTGCCCCTTTCTGACCACCGCCGACGGCAACCCGATCGGCAGCCAGCAGGCGCTCACCGCCGGACCGCGCGGGCCGCTGCTCATGCAAGATGTCCAACTCCTCGAGCAGATGCAGCACTTCAATCGCGAGCGCATTCCCGAGCGCGTCGTGCACGCCAAGGGCTCGGGCGCGTTCGGCACGTTCACCGTGACCCACGACATCAGCAAGTTGACCAAGGCCAACTTCCTCAGCGAGGTTGGCAAGAAGACCGACGTGCTGATGCGCTTCTCGACCGTCGCCGGCGAGCGCGGCGCGGCCGACGCCGAGCGCGACGTGCGCGGCTTTGCCGTCAAGTTTTACACCGAAGAGGGCAACTGGGACATGGTGGGCAACAACACGCCCGTCTTCTTCGTGCGTGATCCCTACAAATTCCAGAACTTCATCCACACACAGAAGCGAGACCCCAAGACCAACCTCCGCGATATGGACATGCAGTGGGACTTCTGGAGTCTGTGTCCCGAGAGCCTGCATCAGATCACCATCCTCTTCAGCGATCGCGGGCGCCCCATCGGCTATCGCCACGTCAACGGCTACGGCAGCCACACCTACTCATTCATCAACAACGAGGGCGAACGCACATGGTGCAAGTTCCACTTCAAGACCAACCAGGGCATCTGGAACCTAATGGACGAAGAGGGCGACAAGCTCATCGGCCAGAACCGCGAGAGCAGCCAGCAGGACCTGTTCGACGCGATCGAGCGCGGCGAGTTCCCGAGCTGGACAATGAAGATCCAGGTCATGACGCAGTCCCAGGCCGACGAGTGGTCGGCCAAGACCGGCTGGAACCCGTTCGACCTGACCAAGGTCTGGCCGCACGGCGACTGCCCGCTGCACGAGGTCGGCCAGCTCGAGCTCAATCGCAACCCCGAGAACTACCACGCCGAGATGGAGCAGAGCTCGTTCAGCCCGAGCGCGCTTGTCCCGGGCATCGGCCCGAGCCCCGACAAGATGCTCCAGGCGCGTCTCATGAGCTACGCCGACGCCCACCGCCACCGCGTCGGCAACAACTACCATCAGCTCCCCGTCAACAAGCCCAAGTGCCCTGTCATGAACAGCCAGCGCGACGGGCAGATGGCGACCGCCGCCGACTACGGCAGCCGCGCCAACTACTGGCCCAGCAGCCGCGAGGGCATGCCCGACGTGGCGCCGGAACACAAGGACCCCGCGTGGGATCTCGGCTCGGCCATCGTCGATCGCTACGACAGCACCGTCGACCACGACGACTACACGCAGGCCGGCAACCTGTACCGCATGTTCGACGATGACCATCGCGAGCGTCTCGCGACGCGCATCGCCGGCGTCCTGGGCCAGGCTCGCATGGAAGTGCAGATGCGCCAGCTGTGCCACTTCTTCAGAGCCGACGAGGACTACGGCAAGCGCATCGCCGAGAAGCTGAGCATCGACATCGAATCCGCGATGGGCGCCCAGATCGCCGGCGCCTGATCTCGAGACGCCTGAGCTCTCGAAGCCAACCCAAGCCATCCATAGCCCCCGCGAGCCACGCGGGGGCTTCTTTCCTTTTTGTCTTGCAAGCCGCCCGCCCAATATCCGAAGCTATAGGTGGAGGCTCTCATGGCAACGCCCCACGTGTTCGGCCCACACGACTGGCAACTCCGCTGCACCACCTGCGGCCGACGCAAGCCGTTGCACCGCGCCGGTGGCGTTCGAATCGGACTGAAGCCGATTGGCAAGCGAACCGTGGGTTTCTGCAAGTCGTGCCGAAGCTTGCGGCTGGTGGCAGTCGAAGTGCGCCCCGAGGCCGAGGGAGCGGCCGAAGCGGCTCGCGAGGCACACGAGTCCAGCGCCGAATGGTGAACGCCACGCCGCGATGGCGGTCAGCACAACGACCAACAACAAGGCGCCGACTCAGACCTCCCGTTCCAGATTCCCTTGGGGGGAGAGAAAGAGAAGGCTGTTAGAACTGCGCCGCCGTGAACGTCGAGCCGACTTCCTCGCGGTCCCAGTCCTCGGCCGGCCCCCGCTTGCTCTCGTAGAACTCCCACAGCTCAAACCAATAGCTTCGGAACTTGTGCGCGCCGAACGGCTCGTAGTGCGCGTCCATCGCACGCGTGATCTGGCGATCGGTCCCCTCCAGCCCCAGGATCGCCTTGCCATGGCGGATCGACTCGGTGTCGTGTGGGATGTCGCTGTAGCGACCGAGCAGCTGCATGATGTTCGCCGCCGCGTAGGGGCCGATGCCGGGCAGCGACACCAGAAACGCGCGAAGCTCGTCGTCGCTCGTGCCCGGGTCCTCGCACCAC
>JBCAXI010000351.1:0-3247 GCA_038534175.1 Planctomycetota bacterium
CCATCAACTACCTCCAGAAAGAACTCGAGGCCAACGCCTATCGCAAGCCAGATCGTCCGGCCTACCCCGATCGAGCCGGCTTCGGCCTGCCCGAATCCGACAAGTGATCCCACATTCGCATGATTTCTCGCCGCCGGACGCAATCCCGTCCGGCGGCGGGCGTTCGGCCGGCGGTATGCCACACCGCCGGCTGTTTCTTTGCGCTCGATCCGCTCCCATCCGCTTGGGCTCCCTCTCCTCGGGTGGTGCCCGACCGGGTTTCACGCTGGTCGAGCTGCTCGTCGTCATGGCGATCATCGCGCTGCTCATCGGCCTGCTGCTCCCGACGCTCCCCCGCGTCATGGACGCCGCCCGCAAGACGCGTTGCGCCGCCCAGCTCCGCAGCGTCGGCCAAGCCCTGGAGCTCTACAAGGGCGATCACCGAGAGCTCTATCCGACCGCTCGCTACATGCCCCCACCCTGGCTCTCGGGCGACACCGACCCGCCCATGGATGTCGTGCTCGCCTCGTACTTCGACCAGGGCTCGCCCGCGTGGGAGTGCCCGGGCGACAAGCTCGTGCACGCCGCGGAGTACACCGATGACGACGGCGTGGAGCGCACCTGCGACGTCTCCTACACCTATCTCGTCGCGTACTCCGGCCGCCGATTCGATGAGACGTTCTTTGCTCAGCGCATGAACTTCAACGAGTCCGAGGCGCCCGTCATGCACGACTTTGACGGCGGCACATTCGAGAAGCAGAACGGCTCGAGCCTCACCGTCGACTTCTTCCACAGCGACCGCAACTTCGTCTACGTCGACGGTCACGTCGACAAGTACGAGGACTTCACCCGAGAACAGGACCTGGACGCCGCGGGCAACTGACCGCCAGCCCCCCGATGGAGCCGACCATGCCCGAGCGCATCGATCTCGATGACCAACTCGCTCCCGCCCGCCAGTCCATCGACGCGAACTGGTCGAAGCGCACCAAAGCCCTCGTGGGGGCCGGCGCGGGCGCGGCCGCCCTGGTCGCGCTCGCCGCCGGCGTCTGGTTCTTCCTCGATCGCCAGCCGCCCGCGTTGCCCAAGACCGCCCAGGAAGCGATGGCCGTGATGACGTCGGCCAAGTTCGAGCGTCTGCCCGACGAGCGTCGGCGCCAGTACGCCGCCGAGGCCCGACGTCTCATCGGAGATCTGCCCGAAGAGGAACGCCGCGCGTTCCGGCAGGACGACGAGTCCCGCGACGCGATGCGCGCGATGTTCCGCGAGATGATGGACGACGCGGTGCTTCGATACGCGCGGGGCGAGGACCTCGAGGGCATGTTCCCCGGTCGCGGTCCCGGCCGCGGGCGTCCCGGCGGCGGTGGGGGAGACGCCCGCTCCCGCGACGGCACCAACGGGCGCGACGGCGGACGCGGCGGCGAGGGCGGACGCCGACCCGGCGGCCGCGAGGGTGGGCGAGGGGGCGATCCGGATGCGCGCCAGGCCCGCATGCGCGAGCGCCTCTCCAACTACTTCAACGAGGGCAACGCCCAGATGGGCTCGCTCCGCGGGGAGATGTTCAAACGCCGAGCCGCCGAACGCGAGGCCAACAACGGCGGCTAACACCCAATCGCTACCACCGCCCGACGCACCTTTCATCCTCCGAATTCGATCGGGTGCTTACCTGGGCTTTCACCTGGGCCTTGGCCCGGGCGTTCGCTACCATGGTGTTGAGACACCCGGGGACAGGCCTCGCGAAACCCGCCACGCCACCCCCGCGTACCAACGACGGAGGGGTGCCGCACCGCCGCAATCGCGTCGGCCGCTGAGCCCGCCCGCTCGTTCGCCCGCCCGCATGGGCCGTCAACGCTGGAGGTCAAGCGCTTGTTTGAGCCCCTCGAACAGAGGATCGCCCTCGCCGCCGACATCGCGACGATCGGGCTCGCGCGCGACGACGGTGCCTGGCAGCTCTTCGCCTCCGAGATCAGCCTCGACGACGACGACCAGGTCTCCGATTCCGAGGTCGTCCTCGCGGGTCCCGGCGGACCGACCGTCGCGACCGCGTCCACCCTCGACAGCATCGAGCGGCTCTCCATCGGGCGGTTCAACGCGATCTACGAGGGCGACGTCGCGGGCGACTCGGAAGACGCCGATCCGTCCCTCTTCGATGGCTTCGACGCCGAGACCAACGCCAACTTCTTCGCCGCCGACGGCTATCCCAACGGCTTCTTCGCGGGGCTGGACGACGACGCGTCCGCGGCGGGCTTTGAGATCGCCGTCGAGCGGGCCGAAGCCGCCCAACTCGCCAACCTACAAGGCCAGTGGCTCGTGCAGATGGCCCGGTACAACGTCGCCGCCAACCGGGTCGAGACGCTCACCGGATCGGGCACGTTCGGCGGCCAGTTCCTTGTCATGATTCTCTCGGGCGCCTCGGGCGTTGCACCCTTTGTGCAGACCATCGAGTACACGGTCCCCGAGCCCCAGGGCAAGTTCACCACCGTCGGCGATACGGCTCGCCTCTATCTCAACACCGACGCCTCCGTCATGATCGGCGTCGACTTCGACACCACCGACGGCGCCGCGTGGATGTTCTCTGCCGTCCGCACAACCAGCGAGTTCACCGCCGACGACATCGCGGGCGACTACCGCATCGGCGCGTTCGCGACGAGCGACGACCTGCAGGCCGCGCTCGGCGTGGACGCGGTCACGCCGCTGCATCTCGAGCTCTCGGGCCAGGGTCAGTTCCGCGTGAGCGAGCTGTTCGAAGACGACCGGGGCGCCGGTCCCGCGGTGCTCGCCGGCAGTTTCACCATTGCCCAGTCCACGCTCACACTTTTCGACCCAATCCGTGGGATCGATCTCACCTTCCTCGTTTCCGACAACGGCTCCACGCTCCAGGCCTCAGACGTCGACTTCGCCGGCGGATCCGATGATCGACTGTTCGCCCTGGGTGCCCGCGTCACCGGCGCCCTCCCGCCCGGCGGCGGCGATCCACAGGAGGGCCCCATCGTCCCGCCCGAGGGCGACATCCTGCTCACCGAGGTCCGTGTCAGCCCCACGGGCCGCCCAGAGGCGTACGAGCTCGACGAGTCCGACCAGTGGCGCCGGGTCGATCTCTTGACCCGCGCCGAGGGGGACGCCGCGCCCATCGATGAGGCCGCGGTCGCCGCCGAGACGTGGATCGAGCCCGACGACGGGCGGGTTTTCGCCGCCGTCGCGTATCCGTCCGCCACGCTGCGTGAGCCCACCGGCGATGGCGGCGCCCTCGGTCTCCTCGGTGAGGTCTCGG
>JBCAXI010000352.1:0-3235 GCA_038534175.1 Planctomycetota bacterium
GAGACAACCGCGCGTCATCGTCGATTGTGCCCAAGACGCCCCCCGGAGCCAGCCTTCTGCCAAGTTCCTCGCGATCGAGGGTCCGATAAGCAGGGGTTTGTCCGGCGTCTCGCGATCCAGTCGACGCGCCCCGATACGTGCCCGCCGGCCAGGGGTTGCCGCTGGAGCCGCGTCGGCCCGCGTTGGCCCACGCCCGCCCGCTACCCTCGCCACATGAGCGAGAGCTGGCACGATCCCGAGGGCCCCAGCGAGGCCGATCTCGCGCGGTTTGGGAGCGACACCCGCGCCTGCCCCAATTGCGGCTCGGACGTCTACGACGAGGCCACCGTCTGCCAGACCTGCGGCGAGATCATCTCCGAGACCAAATCGGCGTCCAAGGGCTGGGTGGTCTGGGTCGCGATCATCGCGCTGATCGCGTTCATCCTCGTGATCGCCCTCTGAGGCGCCGTTTACTGCGTGGTTGCGTTCTGCGTGCTGGTGCTCGGGCCCGGCGGGCGCCAGCGGGACGCGGGGGCTGGGACGCATCCCGGCCACCTGAACGGAGAGAGTCTCGGTGTGGCCCCCGCGCCCCGAAGGCTGGCGCCCGGTCAGATCCTGTCGCGACAGATCCCACCGGTTAGAACAGATCCAAGCTGAGCGCGTCGAGCGTCTCGTTCGTCCACTCGCGCGCCTCGGTGTCATACGCGACGCGGGCGACCTCGCCCGTCAGGGTCTCGCCGGCGACGGTGATCTCGCCCGTGACGGGGCTGTAGCCCGCGCTGAGGCGTCCGATGAAGTCGGCGTCGCCGTCGAACGACTCGTCGAGCGTCGCGATGCGCCAGCGGTCGTTCTCGGTGCCGCGGAAGCTCGAGACCCACCAGAAGACGGTGAGGTCGCCGCCCTCATCGAGCCCTGCGATCTGCAGCCCGCCCCAGGGCGTGACGAACGTCGTGAGCGAGGCGGGATCGAGCCGCGGGAAGTCGAAGATCTGCTGGAAGTTGCTCGTGGCCCAGTCGCCGCCGAATGAGGGCACCCACCACGTGACGACCAGGTCGCCCGCGTCGGTCCCGCTCCCTGCTTCGGCGGCCGTGCCGACGATGTTGATGCCTTGCCACTCGGTGAGGTAGACCGTCAGAGCGCCGGTGTACGCGGGCGCGCCGGTGATGTCCGAGAGGTTGCTCGAGGTCCACGTCGCGCCGGTCAGGCGGAACAGGCCCGGAGCGCTCCAGATCGCGCGGATGTCGCCCGCATCGTCGAGCCCGACCACGTGCACCGCGTTCCACGGCGTCACGTAGCTCGTCAGCGCGGGCGCGTCGCCGAACGTGGATGGATCATCGGCGAAGCGCGGCACGGGCGCGCCGACGTCGCGCAGCGTGTCGGCGAGGTTCTCGTGCGTCCAGCCGATCTGTCCTTGCACGCGGAAGCGCTTGTGCAGGATGAGGTCGCCGTCGGCGTTGGTGCTGGCGATGGTGTACTCGAGGCGTCGGTTCTCGCCCGCGCCCACCGGCGTGAAGAAGGTGGTGAGCCCGCGTCCCGACGGGACGCCGCCGAGGCGCGTGCCGAGGTCGAGCGCGGTCCAGCGTCCATCGGTGTCGGCGGTGAAGACGAGCACGCGGTCGTCGTACGTCGCGGCGACGAGCACCTCGCCCGTCTCCGGATGCACGAGGGCCTCCACCAGCCTGGCGGTGGGCACGCCGGTGATCTGAGTCGCGTCGAGCAGGTCCACGCGCCACCAGCGTCCCTCGGTGTTCTGCAGGTGGACCATGGGGCGTCCGCCGAAGGTGGTCGCGACGGCCGTTGCGATCGTGCCGGGCGTGAGGCGCGGCACGTTGCCCAGCACGCCCGCGGCGGGTGGGAAGCCGGTGATCGCCTGCGTCGTCGGCGAGCCGAGGGGGAAGTCGATGATCGGCTGCAAGTCGCCCGGGTCGACGCCGGGTCGCGGCGCCGATGGGTCGGGTAGCACCGGCGCCGGCTCGCCCGTGACCGGCTGGGGGTCCGGCTGGGGGTCGGGCTGGGGGTCGGGATTCGGATCTGGGTCTGGGTCGACGCCGGGGTCGGGCTCAGGATCTGGTTCGGGTTGGGGCTCGGGCACGAAGGCCAGGCTGTCGACGCGTGCAAAGACGCCGAAGGTGTTGGCATAGCTCGCGCCGTCGCCGTGGGCGTGCGGCGCGAGCATGTCGGCGCGGGGGCCGGTCCAGGAGGTCATGGTGAATCGGCGCGTGCCGTCGTCGGACTCGAGCGCCACCGCGGAGCCGGGCGCGACCCATCGCCCGCGAACGACCTCGCTGCCGTCGTGCCATACGAACGTGCCGTCGGTGGCGAGGGTGAGATCGACGATGTCGAACTCGGCGCCGAAGCCGTTGGTGTAGTCGATGTCGAAGCCGATGAGCCCTCGATAGGTTCTGGCGACCTGCGCGGCCACGTTGCCGAAGCCGACACTGCGCGCCCCGACCACGATGACCTCGAAGCCGGTGTGGATCGAGGTGAACGCGCCGATCAGCGTTGTCTTGTCCGCGTTGAGATAGAGCACGCCCGGCGCGTCGCCCGCGTCGGGCGCGGTCGCGTCGACCCGATCGTCCGCGACGGCGAGGCGGAGGTTGTCCTCGAAGCCGAGCGCCGTGCCTTGGTCGATCGACGAGACCTCCAGCACGGCGCCGAGCCCGCCCGAGTCGGGCGTGACCTGGAGGCTGCCGATGGCCCCCGTGCCCGATCCAATCGAGCCGCCCGCGAGTTGGACGCTGAGGTACCAGGTTCCGAAGAGATCGAAGTCGGTGACACCGCTCGCCTGCTCGACGAAGAACGAGGCCGAGTCGGGCCCGCTGAGCCATCCGACGCCGGCGTCGAGGAAGCTGGAGCCATCGGCCGAGCCCCAGGGCCCGGGGTTCGAAAGGCCGAACGTGCTGTGGGCGCCGAAGGTGGCCGAGCCGGTGTACGAGCCGTTGGGGCTGAACGCGCCGAGGTCGGCGTCGAAGGCGTCGAGCGTGTAGCTGTCATCGTCGGCGAGGAGGCCCTCGGCGTAGCCGATGGTGGCGCCGCCCGGCATCTCGGACAGGCCCACCGCCGCGAACGCGGTGTCGAGCATCACCCGCGACTCGATCGATTCCAGCCGCGGCGTGGGTTCGTGCGCGGCCTCGTGCGCGCGGGCGGCGGATCGGCAAGCGCGGAGCGACTCAAAGCGGGGTCGGGCGGCGGGCATGGGCATGTGTTCCTTCGCCGAGCGAAACGTCGGCAACACTTGGTCGCTTGGTCCGGCGAT